>SCTE01000023.1 GCA_004298915.1 Chloroflexota bacterium
CCACGGTCTGGGACCCGGCCACGGACCGTGGTGTCCAGCCCGTTGAGGATCCCGACGAACCGGTCCCCGCGGCTCCGCAACAACCCGTCCAGCCCCATGCCGAAGGCCGGCGTCAGGGCCTCCTCGGCGAACCCGGGCGAGACCGTGTTGACGAGCTCCGCCCGCTCGATCCCGGCCGCCAGCAGGTCGATGCCGTCGGCGTCGGCTGCCACGACGCCATCGCCCGGCAACAGGCCGAGCTGGCCCAGGCGCCCGCGCGGCGTCCAGCCGTGGTACGCCAGGTTGTGGACGGTCATCAGGATCGCAGCCGGACCCAGGACCGGGTCGTCGGCGTAGCGCGCGTCACGGAAGATCGCCGCGGGACCGGTGTGCCAGTCGTGCAGGTGGAGTACGTCCACGGGCCGGCCGTCGGCACGGAGCGCCTCCAGCGCGGCCCGGCAGAACAGCCCGAACCGCCACGCGTTGTCGACGAAGTCGCCCGCGGCGTCGCCGTAGAAGCCCTCCCGATCGAACGCGGCCGGATGGTCGACCAGGCGAAGCCGATAGCCGTCGGCCGCGACGTCCAGGATGGTGACCTCGCTGTGGCCCGACGGCGTCCGCGGATCCGGAACATGGACCACGGAGGCGCGATCGATCGATGCCGGGACGGCGACGCTCCGGTACCGCGGCAGGAACACGTCGACCGGTTCCTCGACGGCGTCGCCGATCGTGCCGAGCGCACGGGCGAGCGCATCGACCACGTCGGCCAGCCCGCCGGTCTTCGCCCACGGTTCGCACTCAGACGCGAGGAACGCGATCCGCATCGGCATGACCGTCATCGTACCGGCCGCTGTCACGTGGCGCCGCCGCGTTAACGGTCACGCCACGCCCTGGGCACGCCACGGGCACCTCGATGGGAGGCTCCACTAAACCGGTTCACGTCCACCTTCGGACCCGCTATCATGCGGGCGCATGGACCCCGTCCACGTCCCCTCGATCCCGGCCGCGAGCTTTCCCCTGCCGCCACGGCTGGAAGGGCTGCGCCGGCTCGCCTACAACCTGCATTGGACGTGGCACCCCGGGACGCGCAACCTGTGGAGCCTGATCGACCGGACGGCGTGGACGCGCTACCGCAACCCGATCCCGGTCATCAGCGGACCCACCGAGTGGTCGCGGCTGCTCGACGACGAGAAGTTCCTGGCCGAGTACCACGATGTCCTGGCGAGCTTCGACCAGTACATGGCCAACGGCTCGGACCACTGGTTCCACCGGCGATACGGCAAGTCGCTGAGCGGGCCGATCGCCTATTTCTGCGCCGAGTACGGGTTCCACGAATCGCTCGGCATCTACTCGGGCGGCCTGGGCGTCCTCGCCGGCGACCACATGAAGTCGGCCAGCGACATGGCCTTGCCTGCGATCGGCGTCGGGCTCCTCTACCGCAAGGGCTACTTCCGCCAATCGATCGACGCGGACGGCCACCAGGAGCACAACTACCCGGACTACGACCTCAGCCGGCTCCCGCTCAGCCGCGTCCAGGATCCGTCGGGGGTCCCGCTGACCGTGACCGTGGAGCTGCCGGGCCGTGACCTGACCATCGCCGTCTGGCTGGCCCAGGTCGGCCGTGTCCCGGTCCTGCTGCTCGACACCGACACGCCGACCAACGCGGACCACGACCGGCCGATCACGAACATCCTGTACGTCCGCGGCCGCGAGATGCGACTGCACCAGGAGGTCGTGCTCGGGATCGGCGGGGTACGCGCGCTGCGCGCGCTGGGCCTCGCGCCGGCGGCCTGGCATCTCAACGAAGGCCACTCGGCGCTGCTCCTGGCGGAGCGGGCCCGCGAGTACGTGGCCGACGGGGTCACCCTGGACGAGGCGCTGGCCAAGGTCCGCAGCAACAGCGTCTTCACGA
>SCTE01000024.1 GCA_004298915.1 Chloroflexota bacterium
GGCCGAGGATGACGCGCCCGCCGGACAGGTCGTCGAGCGTCGCCGCCATCTTCGCCATGAGGGCAGGGTTGCGGAAGGACGCGCACATCACGAGCGAACCCAGCTCGACGCGCGGCACGACGGCCGCCACGGCACTCAATGTCGTCCAGGCCTCGCGGACGCCCTCTTGCGGGACATCCGGGAACCGGAACAGGAGGTGATCGAAGACCCAGATCGAATCGAGGCCCGAGGCCTCGGCATGCCTCGCGAAGTCAAGGGTTTCGGCGAACGCCGGCGCGCGCCCGGCGGCCGTGTCGCCTTCTGCGAGTGGGAGCGTGACGCCGATGCGCATCGGCGGAGTCTAGTCGGCCCGTGGGTCGAGGGCGGAAGCCCGATCGCGGGGCTAGAATGCCTGCCATGGCCCACACCGTGACCCTGATCCCCGGCGACGGCATCGGACCGGAGCTGGCGGAGGCGACTCGTCGCGTCCTCGACGCCTCGGGCGTCGCCTTCGAATGGGAGGTCGTGGAGGCCGGCGAAGCGTCCATCGCCGAACACGGAACGCCGCTGCCCGAGCACGTCCTCGCGTCGATCCGGCGGAACCGGATCGCCCTGAAGGGCCCGATCACGACGCCCGTCGGTGGTGGGTTCCGGAGCGTCAACGTGACGCTCCGCCAGGCGCTCGGGCTGTACGCCAACCTGCGCCCGGCCCGCTCGATCAAGGGCCTCGACACCCGGTACGAGGATGTCGACCTGGTCATCGTCCGCGAGAACACCGAGGACCTGTACGCGGGGATCGAGCACATGGTCGGCCCCGACGCCGCGGAGAGCATCAAGATCATCACCCGCTACGCCTCGGAGCGGATCGCCCGGTACGCGTTCGAGTACGCGGTGGCGAACCATCGCCGCAAGGTCACGGCGGTCCACAAGGCCAACATCATGAAGCTGTCCGACGGGCTGTTCCTCGAATCCTGCCGCCGCGTCTCGGTCGACTACGAGGGCCAGGTCGAGTTCGAGGACCGGATCGTCGACAACATGTGCATGCAGCTGGTCCAGAAGCCGGACCTGTACGACGTCCTGGTCCTCCCGAACCTGTACGGCGACATCGTGTCGGACCTGTGCGCCGGGCTGGTCGGCGGCCTCGGGGTGGCGCCGGGCGCCAACATCGGCGAGGACGGAGCGGTGTTCGAGCCGGTCCATGGCTCAGCCCCCAAGTATGCCGGCCAGAACCGGGCGAACCCCACGGCCATGATCCTGTCCGGCGTCCTGATGCTCCGCCACCTCGGCTATCCGGACGTCGCCGATCGGGTGGAGCTCGCGGTCCGGGACGTCATCGCCGAGGGAGCCGTGGTGACCCACGACCTGGGTGGAACCGCCGGGACGAGCGAGTTCGCCGACGCGATCGTCGCCCGGCTGGGATCCGCTTCGGACGCCCCGGCCGCCACCCGGTGATCGGGGTGGACCGCCGATGATGCTGCTCCGCTATCGGGGGCGCGAGGGCATGGTCGCCTGGGCGTTCCACCGGATCGCCGGCGTCGCGATCTGGGCCTTCGTGGTCCTCCACGTCATCGACATCTACCTCGTCGGCGGGAACCCCGCCGCGTACAACGAACTGCTCCAGATCTACGCGAGCCCGGCCGGCCGGGTGATGGAGGCGGCCCTCGGGGCGGCCCTCCTGTACCACGCGCTCAACGGCCTGCGGATCATCCTCATGGACTTCTTTCCGGCCCTGACGCGCTGGCATCGCCAGCTCTGGTACGTGTCGTGGGGGATCTTCCTCGTCGTCGGCCTGCCGGTCGCGTGGATCATCCTCAAGCCGATCTGGGAAGGGGCGCCGAAGTGAGCCGCGTCGCGGACCCCGGCGCGGCGGCCATGGACGGCGATCCGCTTCCGACCGCGAGTCGACGGTACTCCCGGGTCGGGCGGCCGCGGCCAGCGGGCCGTGGGATGGATCTCGCGATCTGGTTCCTCATGCGGCTCACGGGCCTGGGCCTGTTCGTCCTGGCGCTCACCCACTTCCTGATCCTGCACGTCCTGTACGACCCTGCCGAGCAGGACGCCACGTGGATCGCCCAAGTCCGCTGGAGCAGCCTGTTCTGGCGCGTCTTCGACTGGTCCCTGCTCATGCTCGTGCTGCTCCACGGGTTCATGGGCGTCCGGACGGTGATCGTCGACTACGCCACCGGGCGCGCCCGTCGGATCCTGGTCCTCGGCCTCTACGTGCTTGCCCTCGTCCTGTTCGTCCTCGGCACCACGGTGGTCACCACGCTGCCCGTCGTCCCGAAGGGCTGACGGTGTCGATGCAGCACGAGGCACTCATCGTCGGGGCCGGCGGCGCCGGCCTCTGGGCTGCCCTTGAACTGGCCCGCGCCGGGGTCGACGCCGCGGTCGTGACGAAGCTCTATCCCACGCGATCCCATACCGGCGCGGCCCAGGGCGGTGTCTGCGCAGCGCTGGGCAACCAGGAGGAGGATCACTGGGAATGGCACATGTTCGACACGATCAAGGGCGGCGACTACCTCGTTGACCAGGATGCCGCCGAGATCCTGGCGCGCGAGGCGATCGAGACCGTGATCGAGCTCGAGCACATGGGCCTGCCGTTCAACCGGACCGCCGACGGAAGGATCGACCAGCGCCGCTTCGGCGGCCACACCCGGAACTACGGCGAGGGCCCCGTCCGGCGGGCCTGCTACGCCGTCGATCGCACCGGCCACATGATCCTCCAGACCCTGTACCAGCAGTGCATCAAGCTCGGGGTCAAGTTCTACGACGAGTACCACGTCGTGGACCTGCTCGAGGAGGGCGGTACGCTCGGCTCCGGCGGGCGAGCGGCGGGCGTCGTCGCCTATCGCATCGCCGACGGCGAGCTGCACGCCATTCGAGCCAAGGCCGTGCTCCTGGCGACCGGCGGCTTCGGGCGCCTGTTCCGGGTGACCTCGAATGCCTGGTCGCTGACCGGCGACGGGGCCGCCCTGGCCTATCGCCACGGCATCCCGCTCCAGGACATGGAGTTCTACCAGTTCCACCCGACGGGAATCGTAGGCATCGGGATCCTCCTGTCCGAGGCGGCACGGGGCGAGGGCGGCTACCTCCTCAACGACGCCGGCGAGCGGTTCATGGAGCGCTATGCGCCGACCCTCATGGAGCTGGCGCCGCGCGACATGGTCAGCCGCGCCATCTACCAGGAGGTGCGAGCGGGGCGGGGGATCGGCGGGAAGGACTACGTGCACCTCGACGTTCGGCATCTGGGGCGGGCCGTGATCGAGGAGAAGCTCGCCGACATTACCGAGTTCGCCCGTGTCTACCAGGGCGTGGAACCGATCACCGAGCCCGTGCCGACCCAGCCGACGGCCCACTACGCGATGGGCGGCATCCCGACCGACACCGATGCCCGGGTCATGCGGGATGAGCACGGGACCGCGGTCCAGGGGCTCTACGCGGCCGGGGAAGCGGCGTGCGTCTCGGTCCACGGCGCCAATCGGCTCGGGACCAACTCGCTCGTCGACCTCCTGGTCTTCGGACGACGCGCCGGGCGGCGGATGGCCGCCGATGTCGCGGGCTGGGCCATCCCCGAGGTCGTCGACGATGCGGCCGAGCGCTCGCGCGGCGAGCTCGAGCGCATCCGGTCGGCACCACGGCACGAGAACGCCGCCAGGATCCGGGCCGATCTCGCGAGCGTGATGATGGACAACGTCGGCGTGTATCGGGACGAGGGCCTCCTCGTCTCGGCGAGGGATTCGGTCCGCGACCTCCAGGATCGCTATCGGCACGTCTCGGTCGACGACAAGGGCCGGACCTTCAATACCGATCTCCTCGAGGCGCGCGAGCTCGGCTACCTCCTCGACTGTGCCGAGGC
>SCTE01000194.1 GCA_004298915.1 Chloroflexota bacterium
CCGCCGGCCCGGTGGCCGACGGCCCGGCGGCCGCCGGCCCGGTGGCCGACGGCCCGGCACCCGCCGGCCCGGCACCCGCGAGCCGCCGCGATCCGGTCCTCGCCAGGCTCGCCGTCCGCCTCGATCGGCGCGGCGGGCCCGCGGATGGTGCCCCGTTCGACTGGGCAGCCTCACCCGACCATTGCCGGATGGCCTACCTGCGCGGGCGGTTCCTGGCGCGGGGGTCGCTGAGCATCGCCGGGGCCCGGACCCACCTCGAATTCGTCGTCGATCCGGGCGAGGCGCCGCAGCTGGCCTCGTGGCTCGAGGACGCGGGCATGCCAGCCTCGTGGCGGATCCGCCGCGGTCGCGGGGTCGTGACCTGGAAGAGCGGCGAGGTCGTCGGGCTGTTCCTGCGACGGATCGGCGCCGGCGCGGCGCTCCTCGAACTCGAGGCCCGGCAGGTCTCGCGGGCCATGCGCGGCGAGCTCAACCGGATCCTCAACGCGGAGTCCTCGAACCTCCAGCGATCGGTGGCGGCCGCCGGCCGGCAACTGGCGGCGATCGACCGGCTCGAGGCGGACGGGCGGCTCGGGGAGCAGCCGTACACCGTGCGCGCCGTGGCCGAGGCGAGGCGCGAGACGCCCGAGGCCACCCTCGCCGACCTTGCCGAGCGGCTCGGGCTGCACCGCTCGGGCGTCCAGCGGGCCCTCGAGCGCCTCGAGCGGCTCGCGATGGGCGATGAGGCCCCGTCGTCGGCTGAGGCCTCATCGTCGCCTCTGGCATGATTCACCGATGCGCAACGTGATCATCGCGGCCAACTGGAAGATGAACTCGACCCCGGCGGATGCCGGCCAGCTGGCGGCAGCCATCGGCACCCGGACCCGGGTGGACGGCGTGATCCGGATCCTGTGTCCGCCGTTCGTGTGCATCGATGCCGTGGCTGCCGCGGTCGCCTCGCCGTCGGTCATCGCCCCGGACGGCTCCGGCGTGCACGTCGGGGCCCAGAACCTCCACCACGAGCTCGCGGGCGCGTATACCGGCGAGGTCTCGGCCTCGATGCTGAAGGATTTCGTGGGCTGGGTCATCGTCGGCCACTCCGAGCGCCGGCGCGACGCCGGCGAGACCGATGCCCAGATCGCCGCCAAGCTCGCGAACGCCTGGGCGGCGGGCATCCGGCCGATCCTGTGCGTCGGCGAAACGCTCGACCAGCGTGAGGCGGGCAATGCCGATTCCGTGGTCGCGGCGCAGCTCCACGGCGCCCTCGACGGGGCCGCGATCCCGGACCGGGATGCCACCGGCGCCGATCTCCCGTGGCTGACGATCGCGTATGAGCCGGTCTGGGCGATCGGAACCGGCCGGAACGCGCTCGGGTCGGATGCCGCGGCCATGGCCATGAGCATCCGCCGCGTCCTCGCTGCCATGTCGATCGATGCCGAATCCATTCCAATCCTGTACGGCGGCTCGGTGACCTCGGCCAACATCGATGCCTTCCTCGCGGAGCCCTCGATCGACGGCGCGCTGGTCGGCGGGGCCTCGCTCAAGGTTGACGAGATGGCCGGCATCGTCGCTCGGGCGGGCCTGACCGCCGCGGCTCGCGGGCTGGTCCGGGCCGGGCAGGACTCCGCAGGCGGGGCCGGTTGGGGCGACCGCCCCGAGGACCCGCCGCCGACCCTGCACGCCGGGTGAGCCCGCAGGTTCGACCGCCGCGCCCCCTCGTCCTCATCGTCCTCGACGGGTTCGGGATCGGCAGGGACCTGGCCGCGGACGCGATCCGCGCCGCCTCGATGCCGGTCTGGCGCGAGCTGCTGGCGACGTGGCCGCACAGCGTCCTCGGCGCGTCCGAGGGGGCCGTCGGCCTGCCGGCGGGGCAGATGGGCAACTCGGAGGTCGGGCACCTCAACATCGGGGCCGGCCGCCCGGTCCTCCAGGACCTGCCGCGGATCGATGCTGCGATCGCGGACGGATCGTTCTTCGAGCGGCCCGCCCTCCTCGAGGCCTGCGCCCGCGCTCGCGCGACGACCGGGCGGCTGTCGATCGTCGGGCTCATCGGGCCGGGCGGCGTCCATGCCAACGACCGCCACCTGGTCGCCCTCGTCGAGCTCGCGGCGGCCCAGGGCGTGCCGTCGGTCCGGGTTCACGCCCTCCTCGACGGGCGCGATACGCCGCCGCGCTCGGCGGACGGGTTCATGGCCGACCTCGAGACCCGGCTGGCGGCCGCGCATCCGGACGTCCGGGTCGCGTCCGTCGGCGGGCGGTACTTCGCGATGGACCGGGACGGCCGCTGGGATCGCATTGAGATCGGCTACGACGCGATCGTTCACGGGATCGGGCTCACGGCGGGATCGGCGGGCGAGGCGATTGCACAGGCCTACGATCGGGGGGAGGGCGACGAATTCGTCCGGCCGACCGTGATCGCGGGCGGGGACGGGGGACTCCGCGACGGCGAGGCGATCATCCACCTCAACTTCCGGGCCGATCGAGCGCGGCAACTGACCCATGCCCTCGCCGACCCCGTGTTCGACGCGTTCGATCGCGCCGCCCCGGATGGCACGCCCGCGCCGGAGCACCTCGCGGTGACCTCGATGACCGCCTACGAGGCGGGCCTGCCCGTGAGCGTGGCCTTCCCGCCCGACGAGGCACGCTCGCTGGCCGACGCCTGGTCCGAGGCAGGCCTCCGCCAGCTCCACGTCGCGGAGACCGAGAAGTACGCTCACGTCACGTACTTCTTCAACGGGGGGACGGAGGCGCCACACGCGGGCGAGGATCGGATCCTCGTGCCCAGCCCGCGGGTCGCCACGTACGACCTCGAGCCGGCGATGAGCGCGGTCGGCGTGACCGACGTCGTCGTCGATGCGATCGAGCGGGGCGAGCACGACGTCATCGTCGCCAACTTCGCGAACCCCGACATGGTCGGCCACACCGGCAGCTGGTCGGCCACGATCCGTGCTCTCGAGGTGATCGACGCCTGCCTCGGCCGGATCGTCACGGCCATCGAGGCGGCCGAACGTGCCGATCCGGGCGGCCCGGGCGCCATCCTCGCGATCACGGCCGACCATGGCAACGCCGACGAGCTGCGCGACGCGGACGGCCGTCCCGTCACCGCGCACTCCCTCAACCCGGTGCCGTTCCTCCTCGCCGGGCGCGCGGTCCGCGGCGGCCACCTCGACGATGGCGTCCTCGCCGACGTCGCGCCGACGCTGCTCGACCTCGGTGGCCTGGACCGCTGGCCGGAGATCACCGGCCATTCGCTCCTGACGCGCCGGGCCGCGCGGTGATGGCCCCTCGCCGCGGCCGGGCAGCGCCCTGATGGCTCCTCGCCGCGGCCGGCCCGGCGGCCCTGCGGCCCGCCAGCCGTCGAGTCCCCGGCCACCCTGTGCTACCATCCGTCGCCGTTACGCTGGAGGTCCAACACCGTGAATCCCGTCCTGGCAGCCGGCCAGATGATCGTTGCCGTCGCCCTGATCCTGTCGGTGATCCTGCAGGCGCGCGGGGCCGGGCTGTCGGGCGCCTTCGGCGGCGATTCGGCGGTCTATCGGAGCCGGCGGGGGATCGAGCGGCGTCTCTGGCAGTTCACGATCGTGCTGCTCGTGCTGTTCGTGCTGTTCTCCATGACGTCGTACCTGCTCGACAAGACGTCGGCCTGACCCGCACGTCGGCGCGGGTCGCGGATTGCACGCGATGCAGGTTCGAGATCGAGCGGTCATCGGCATCCTGTCCCTGGTCCTGGTCGGCCTGACGGGCGTCGTCATCGCGCCATCGCTCACGACTGAGGAGCCGGGCGCCACGCCGAGCACCACGCTCCCGCCCACACACCCATACGTCGAGGGAATCGTGGGCAACGCGCTGTCGGTCAGCCCGTTCAGCGCCCAGTCCGTGGCCGAGCGGCAGATCGTGTCGCTCCTGTTCCGGGGCCTCGTGCGGCTCGGCCCGGATGACACGCTCGTCGGCGACCTCGCCGACCACTGGAGCGTGGATCCGACCGGTGCCGCCTGGACGTTCCATCTTCGGCGCGGGCTGACCTGGCAGGACGGGGAGCCGATCACGTCCGAGGATGTCCTGTTCACGGTCGGCGCCCTGAGCGATCCCTCGTACACGGGGCCCGGCGCCTCGTCCTGGCGCGAGGTCACGGCCACCGCCACGGACGCCCAGACCGTGACCCTGACGCTGGCGACCCCGCTCGGCGGGTTCCTCCAGGCCGTGACCCAGGAGATCGCGCCGGCCCACCTGCTGGCGGGCGTCGCCCCGGCCGACCTGCCGGCCGACCCGTTCGGGCGCACGCCGATCGGTTCCGGGGCCTTCCGCCTGGCGACCCTCGACGACACCCACGCCCTGCTCGTGCCCTACATCAGCGACGCGGAGGCCAACGTGCCGGAGGGCCCCAACGCCGGGTCGCCCCCGCCGACGGATTCGCTCGCCACGCCGACGGCCACGGCACCGGGTGGCGCGGCGCTCCCGTACCTGGACGGGATCGAGTTCCGGTTCTACCAGGACATCGATGCGCTGACCTCGGCCTGGGGCCTCGGCGAGATCTCCGGTGCCGCGGGACTGCCGGCCGACGTCGCCACTCGGCTGGCCGCGGGCGGTGGCGCGCATCTGCTGCGCTACCCGTCCACGACGCTCTTCGACGTCACCCTGAACCTGCGGCCGAGCCACCCGGAGTTCCGCGATCCCGCGGTCCGGATCGCGCTGCTCAAGGCGATCGACCGAGATGCGATCATTCGCGACGCCCTGGGCGGGCTTGCGACACGCGCCGACGGCCTGATTCCGCCGTCGAGTTGGGCGTTCGATCCGACGGCCAGCCCCGCCGTCCCGTTCGACCCGGAAGCGGCACGTGCCGGCCTGCTGGCCGCGGGCTGGAAGCTGGCGGACGGCGGCGGCTGGATCCCGAAGGGCGCCACGGACCCGCTGACCATCGAGATCCTGAGCCCGCAGGCGGATGCCAACCCGGCCGCCTATGCGATCGCCGATGCGGTCGCCCAGGCGTGGGGCGCCATCGGGCTGACCGTCTCCCATACGGCCCTGGCCGGCGCCGACTTCGTCGGTGAGCACCTCCAGGTGGGCGACTTCTCGGTCGCCGTCACCGGCACGACCATCGGGCTCGATCCGGACCTCTATCCGCTCCTGGCGTCGAGCCAGACCACTCAGCGTGGAGCCAACTACAGCGGCCTCCAGGATGCGAGCCTCGACGCCCTGCTCGTCCGGGCCCGCGCTCCGGGTCCCGACGAGGCGCGCCTGGCCGCCTACGCCGCCCTCCAGGCCAAGCTGGCGGCCGGCACGTACGTCCTTCCGGTGGCGTTCGCGGACGTCGTCGTGGTGGTCCGGGACACCCTCACCGGACCTCGTCCGAGGCCCGTCGGAGCCCCCGGGGACCGATTCTGGGATGTGCTAACATGGCGCCTCGCTGCGACCCGGTAAGCTCGGCAAACCGGCTCGATTGGTCCACGCCGAGGTGGCGAAATTGGCAGACGCGCTAGCTTCAGGAGCTAGTGCCCGCAAGGGCATATGGGTTCAAGTCCCTTCCTCGGTACCACCTCCTCGGAACCCTCTCGGATCCTTCGGAACCCGGCGAAACACCTGATGCCCAGGTGGCGGAATTGGTATACGCGTACGTTTGAGGGGCGTATGAGGCAACTCATCCGGGTTCAAGTCCCGGCCTGGGCACCACCGCTTTCCTGATGACCCCGCGACGGCGGTCGCATGCCCGGAATTGCCGTCAGCGTCGCGGTCCGGTCCGCGGGTAACCTGCGTGACCCGGGTCGGCTACGCTGGTCCGACGGGCGGTTAGCTCAGCTGGTCAGAGCGCCTCGTTTACACCGAGGAAGTCACTGGTTCGAGTCCAGTACCGCCCACCACCAACGCCTTCGCCGACACGGGCTCTGTCGATCCCTGTATTGAGCCCGACGGGACGCCACGCCAGCCAAGTTCACCACCAGTTTGGTGGCCGCTCGTGAGCTCCGCCCAAGGGTCAATAAATGGGCTATTGACGGCGCGGAACCGAGACTGCATTGTTCGGGTTGCGGCGGTCGAGCGCGAAATTCCTCCCACCGGAGGAGACGCCGCGGTGTAGGGCACGGGGGAGTCTGTCCATGCCGTCGTCGCACGTCCGCGTTCG
>SCTE01000195.1 GCA_004298915.1 Chloroflexota bacterium
CTCGCGCCCTGCAGGTCCTGATCCGGGACCAGGGACTTGAGGGCATCGGCGGACAGGCTGAGCTCGACCTGGTAGCACCGCTTCGAGCCGCACGACGTGTCGTCCTTCTTGACCGGCTTGATCTCCGGCTTCTTGAGGAACGTCTCGACCTCCTTGAGCGCGACGGCAGGGTCGGTCGGATCGGTCGAGGTCGTGGTGCTCTTCTGGTACTTGTCGCCCGAGAGGGAGACCTTGGTGTACGTGTCGCCGCCGACGATGATGATGTCCGCGGTCAGGCCGAGGAAGGCGGGCACCGCAGCCGTCACGTGCGCGTTCTTGGCGGCCAGGTCCAGGTCGCCCTTCAGGTTGGTGCCGGCCAGGTTCAGCTCGCTGGACTGGCCCGTGCCGGTGAGGTCGGCCTTGAACGTCCCGTCGACCGAGGCCTCGAGGTGGACGCTCTTGCCGTTCTGCATGGCCGTGACGGCCTTGGTGAGGATCTCGCTCGGATCGGTCAGGGCCGGAGCCGAGCTGCCCCCGCAGGCCGCCACGAGGAGGGCGACGATCACGAGCGCACTGGGCAGGATGACGGAGCGACGGCGGTACATGGGTTCCTCCGGAAGGATTGGCTCGCCCAGACTCGGCATTCGAGGTCCTGGTGTCAAGGCGCCGAAGGTACGGGCCGGAACCCAGCGGCGGAATCGAACGAGCCCGGCCTCGCGGCCGGGCTCGTTGCCATTGCGTGGGGTTGGTCGGACTAGAAGTCCATGTCCCCGGGGCCGCCGCCGTGGCCGTGGCCGCCGGCAGCGTTGTCCTTCTTCTCCGGGATGTCCGTGATCAGGGTCTCGGTCGTCAGGACCATGGCCGCGATCGACGCTGCGTTCTGCAGCGCTGACCGGGTCACCTTGGCCGCGTCGACGATCCCCTTCTTGAACATGTCGCCGTACTCGTTGCGAAGGGCGTCGTAGCCCTCGCCCGCCTTGAGCGACTTGACCTTGGCCACGACGACCTCGCCGGACTGGCCGGCGTTGTCGGCGATCTGGCGGGCCGGAGCCTCGAGGGCCTTGCGGACGATCTCGACGCCAACCTGGGCATCGCTGTCCAGCTTGATCTTGTCGAGCGCCGGGATGGCCTGCAGGAGCGTGGTGCCGCCGCCGGCGACGAGGCCCTCCTCGACGGCCGCACGGGTCGTCGAGAGCGCATCCTCGATGCGGTGCTTCTTCTCCTTGAGCTCGACCTCGGTGGCCGCGCCGACCTTGATCACCGCGACGCCGCCGGAGAGCTTGGCCAGGCGCTCCTGGAGCTTCTCCTTGTCGTAATCGCTGGTGGTCTCTTCGATCTGGGCCTTGATCTGCGTCATGCGGGCCTTGATCTGCTCCGCGCTCCCGGCCCCATCGACGATCGTGGTGTCGTCCTTGGTGGCGACGACGCGACGCGCGGAACCGAGATCCTCGAACGTGACGGAGTCCAGCTTGCGGCCGATCTCCTCGCTGATGACCGTGCCGCCGGTCAGGATCGCGATGTCGCGGAGCATCTCCTTGCGGCGATCGCCGAAGCCCGGCGCCTTGACGGCGAGGACCGAGACCGTGCCGCGGAGCTTGTTCACGACGAGCGTGGCGAGGGCCTCGCCATCGACGTCCTCGGCGATGATCACGACCGGGCGACCCAGCGCGACGGCCTTCTCGAGGGCCGGGAGCATGTCCTGGACACTCGAGATCTTCTTGTCGGTGATGAGCAGGACCGGGTTCTCGAGGACGGTCTCCATGCGATCGGCGTTGGTCACGAAGTAGGCCGAGAGATATCCTCGGTCGAACTGCATGCCCTCGGTGTATTCCTTCTCGAGGCCCAGGCTCTGCCCTTCCTCGACGGTGATGACACCGTCCTTGCCGACCTTGTCCATGACCTCGGCGATGATCTCGCCGACTTCAGGATCCGCGGCCGAGATGGCGGCCACGGCCGCGATCTGCTCGCGCGAGTCGACCGGACGCGCGGTCCGCTTGATCTCGGCGACGACGGCCTCGACGGCCTTCTCGATGCCGGCCTTGATGACCATCGGGTTCGCCCCGGCGGTCACGACGCGGAGGCCCTCGGCGACCATCGCCTGGCCGAGCACGACCGCGGTGGTCGTGCCGTCGCCGGCGACGTCGTCGGTCTTGGTGGCGACTTCCTTGAGGAGCTGGGCGCCCATGTTCTCGTACGGGTCGTCGAGCTCGATGTCACGGGCGATGGTGACGCCGTCGTTGGTGATGGTCGGCGCACCGAACTTCTTGTCGAGGACGACGTTGCGGCCCCAAGGGCCGCA
>SCTE01000196.1 GCA_004298915.1 Chloroflexota bacterium
TACACCCAGCGCCTCGAGACCGGACCGCAGGTCGACCGCTCGCCGCGGGACGGCAGCGGGACGCCAACCGGCTTCGACCTGTCGATCGCGGCTGCTCCGGCAAGTCCGTCCGCGACCATCGCGCCGGATCCCTGGTCGATGTCGGGAGGCGGCGGGTCCGATCGGCTGGTTGCGACCCTGACGTCGGAGGAGGCCAAGGCCGTCGGCATCCCGGGCGGGCTGGGCCTCGACCTTCGGCTCGACGCCACCAAACCGCCGGCACGCCACGGAGCGAACGGCTGGATCGACTTCGGCCCCGCCGGCGGCTCGTACTACTACTCGCGAACCGCGATGACCGCGACCGGAACGCTGACGCTCGACGGGTCGGCGTTGCGTGTGACCGGCTCGGCCTGGTTCGATCACCAGTGGGGCGACTTCATCTCGGTCGGTGGCGGTGGCTGGGACTGGTTCGCGGTCAATCTCGACGACGGCACGGACCTGACCCTGTCGCTGGTCCGAGACGCCGACGGCAGCTATCCGTTGATCTACGGCACGGTCGTAGCCAGGGACGGGACGGTCAGCCATCTCGACCGGAGCGCGTTCTCGGTCGAGGCCACCGGCCACTGGACCAGCCCGGCGACCGGCGCGACCTACCCGGCCGGCTGGACAGTCACGGTTCCGGAGCTGGACGTGGTGATCCGGCTGACCCCCACGGTCGCCAATCAGGAGCTGGACACACGGGCGACGACCGGGGTCGTCTACTGGGAGGGCTCGCAACGAGTCGCTGCCATCCGTGCCGGCAAGCCACTCGGCGGCGAGGCTTATGTCGAGCTCACCGGCTATGCCCCGTCGACGACCACGGCCCCCTGAGCCGGTTCGCGCAATACTCCGCCCGTGCGACTCGAGCTGACACGACGCGGCGACTATGCGGTGCGGGCGATGCTGGCCCTGGCCAGCGAGCCGTCCGACGGCTGGCTCAGCGTCCCCGCCGTCAGCTCCTCGATGTCGATCCCCGAGCGCTTCCTGCCACGAGTCATGGCTGACCTGGTCAAGGCGGGCCTCGTCGTCGGCCATCGCGGGCGGACCGGCGGCTACCGGCTGGCGCGCCCGGCAAGCGCGATCAGCCTCCTCGACATCATCGGTGCGGCGGAGCCCGACAACGATGACCGGACGTGCATCCTGCGCGGCGGGCCGTGCGGTGTCGATGGCCGCTGCGCGGTGCACGACGCGTTCACCGGCGCCCGGAACGCGATGCTCCACCGGCTTGGCGCGACGCCGCTGAGCGAGGTCGTCCGGACCGGCCTGCGCTAGGCGAAACCGGGCCGAGGGTCCCGTCGGATCGGGACCGATGGCTCGTCGACTCCAGCGCGTCAGGGTCGTATGATTACGTACTTCCACGGTACGGTATTCCGACTCGCGAGGAGCCCGCATGACCCAGCTCGATCCGGTCGTCCCCGACGGTGCCTGCTGTGCCGAGTGCGCTGCGCACCAGCCGCCGCGCCCGGTTGCGCTGACGAGCCGACCGGCCCTCCCCCAGGTGCCGGCGGCCTGGCGGCCGACGATCCGACGCGGAGACGACAGGATGGTTACCGCCGTGGGCGTGCTCCTGGCGGCCGGGCTGCTCGGGCTGGCGGCCGCATCCGCCGCTCGGACGGCGCTCGGCGGGACGATCTGGCTGCCGCTCCACATCGCGCTGGCAGGGGCCGCCGGCACGGCGATCGCCGCGGTCCTCCCGTTTTTCGCGACGGCCCTCGGCAAGGTGGCGCCCGCCAGGCCGCTGGTTCGCGGCGGGGCGGTTGGACTGGTCGCCGCCGGCTCGCTCGTGGCCGGTTACGGGATGACGACCGGCGTGTCCGGCCTGGCCGCCATCGGTGGCGCCGCCTATCTCGGCGGGATCGTCGCGACCGCCGTCGCCGCCTTCGCGCCCCTGCGGTCGGCA
>SCTE01000197.1 GCA_004298915.1 Chloroflexota bacterium
GATCGGGGCCGGCTCGCTCGGTTCGCGCCGGGCCGGCAGGCGCTGCGCGGGCTCGTGCCCGGGCTGATCGGTCATCGGGAACCTCGGTCGGTGGTCATCACGGCTTCAGATGCAACCCGTTGGGCTCTTGGGCGGAATGATCCCGGGCTGGCCGAGCGCGACCGGCAGTGGGCCGAGCGTGATCTTGCCGGTGTCGACGGTGAGGACGCCGTCCTTGTCCACGGTTGCCGAGAAGCGGTCCATGCTTCGCGGCGCCGGGCCGAACTTGGTCCCGGCGGCCTTGATCCCGAGTCGGTCGTAGCGCGAACCGTGGCACGGGCACTCGAGCCAGAAGTTCTTCAGGCACGGGTTGGGCTTGCAGCCGAGATGCGGACAGCGCTGGTAGAGCGGCCGCACGTTCAGGGCGGTGCCGTCGCCCGTGGTATCGGTCCCGGGCAGGAACTGCTGGCGCGACGGATCGATCAGGACGATGAACGCGTGCGCATTCTGGACGTACGCCGGGAACCCCTCCGCGATCGGCAGCGTGGAGTGCGTGAGCTTGACGTCATCGAACGTGCCGATCACGACCTTGCCGCCGAAGCCGCCACTCAGGTTCGGCCACAGGAAGTGCAGCGTGCCGCCGGCCACTTCGGTCAGCCAGAGCGCCATGCCGCCACCGAGGGACAGGCGAAGGAGTCGGCGACGCGAGATCCCCTGGACCGGATGCTGGCGCATTGACTTGATGGCCTGGCCGGTGAGGGCCTGGGGCTCGTCCGCGGGCTCGAGGTGGTAGTTGCTCATCGGTCGCTCACTCTTGGGAGGTCACAGGGCGAAGTGCAGGCCGTTCGTGCTGTTCTCGAAGAACGGCAGGTACGGGATGACGAAGCTGTAGCCCGGTCCGCGGAAGAAGATCCCGAGGAACGTCAGGGTCAGGGCCAGTCCGAGGAAGAGCGAAAACAGGACGACCGCCGTCTTCCGCTGGGAAGGACGCGTGGCATGGATGTCCCGCCGATCCACGTACGGCACGATCATCATGCCGACGATCGCGAACGTCGGCACGAGCACGCCGGCGACGGACGGGTGGAAGTAGGCCAGCAGCTCCTGGAGACCGAGGAAGTACCACGGGGCCTTGGCGACCGCCGGCGTCACGTTGCCGTTGGCCAGCTCCTCGAGGGGCGCGTTGATGAACAGGCCCATCATCAGCAGGAAGATGCTCATGACCGCGGCCGCGAGGAACTCGATCGACAGCAGGTGCGGCCAGGTCATCACCGTGTCGTCCGGTTCCTTCTGGACGCGGACGACGGCATCCTGCTTGACCATCGCCAGCAGGCGGTACGGCCGGGCCGACATCGGCACGCGCTGCTTGTCGATCTCCGTCCGACGAGTGGGATCGACCGGCGCGACGACGCGCGTTTCCTCGGGAGCCTTCGTCTCACTCATAGCGGCCCGCTTATCCCGCCGTCTTTTCTGATTCTCCAGAAATGGACGGCCATGAAGATCGCCGTGATCAACGGCAACGCCATGATGTGGAGGACATAGAACCGCAACAGGGTGTTCTGGCCGACCTCCAGGCCGCCCAGGAGGATCAGCTTGAACGGCGTGTTGATCAGCGGCAGGTAGGAAGCCATGTTCGAGCCGATCGTGATGGCCCAGTACGAGATCTGGTCCCACGGCAGCAGGTAGCCGGTGAAGCTCAGGCCGACCGTCAGGAACAGCAGCAGGACGCCGACGACCCAATTGAACTCACGCGGCTGCTTGTAGGCTCCGTGATAGAAGACCCGCATCATGTGCAGGAACACGAAGAAGACCATCAGGTGAGCGCCCCACCGGTGGATGTTCCGGGTCAGGAGGCCGAAGGTCACGCGCGTCTGCAGATCGAGGATGTTCGTGTAGGCCTGGGTCGCCGACGGGACGTAGAAGAACATGAGGTAGACGCCCGTCACCGTCAGGACCAGGAACAGGAAGAACGAAAGCCCGCCGAGGCAGAACGTGTAGGCGAACCGGACCGCGTGCTGGCGGACCCGCACAGGGTGGAGATGCAGGAAGACGTTGTTCATCACCGCGTAGGCCCGCGACCGTTCGTCGTTCGGGTACGCGTTGCGGAACAGCGATCGCCAGACCGGGCTGCGGCGGATGGTCGTGTCCACCCGCTCGAGGAAACTCACCTGGGTCCTCCTGCAACACCGGCCGTGCCGGCGAGCTGAGCGTCACGGTACGACTCCTTGTAGAGCCGACCGTCGCTCGAGATCTCCTGAAGCTCGAACCGCTCCATCGTAATGGCGTCGAACGGGCACCGCTTGACGCACAGCGCGCACCGGATGCAGCGCTCCTCGTCGAGGATCATCGCGCCGCCGTTCTCCCAGCCGTACGCCTCCTCGACCTCGGTCAGCAGGCCCTCGCTCTTGAGCTGGTTGATGTCGACCATGTGGATGACGCCCTCGGGGCAGACATCCGCGCAGGCGCCGCACAGGACGCAGCGGAACGGATCGAACCAGATGTTGTAGTTGCACATGAGGCAGCGCGTCGATTCGGCGACGGCCCCGGTGGCGTCGTAACCCATCTCGACGGGGGTCGTGAAATTGATCGCCGGATCCATCGATGGCATGCGGTCCTGGACCGGCACCATCGGGATGTGCTGGCGCGGCAGGATGTCGTAGAACTCGGGCATATCGTGGCGCCACGAGCTCGTGATCTTCACGTTGGCCGCCACGGTCACGTCGGTCCGGCCGGCGAGATACCGATCGATCGCGTACGCGGCCTTCTTGCCGTGGCCCGCGGCCTCGATCAGGGTCGTCGGCCCGGTCACGAAGTCCCCGCAGGCGAAGACCCCCCGGACGTTCGTCGCGTAGGTCGCGGGATCGACCTTGACCCGGCCCCGGTTGACCTCGAACGCGGACTCGACCGGGAGGAACGTCAGGTCGGCGGCCTGCGAGACGGCCGGGATGATGACGTCGGCCGGGATGACGAACTCGGATCCCTCGATCGGCACCGGCGAGCGGCGCCCCGACGCGTCTGGCTCGCCCAGGCGGTTGCGAACGAAGCGGACCCCGGTCACGTGGCCGTCCTCGCCGATGACCTCGATCGGGCTGGCCAGGAACTCCATCCGGACGCCCTCTCGCTCGGTCTCGCCCAGCTCCTCCTCGTCCACGACGAGCTCGGAACGCGTGCGCCGGTAGACGATCGAGACGCGTTCGGCGCCATGGCGCAGGGCGGTCCGCGAACAGTCCATCGCGGTATAGCCGCCGCCGATGACCACGACATCGCGGCCGACGGTCAATTCCTCGCCGAGGTTCGCGCGCTTCATGAAGTCGACGCCGTAGTCCACGCCCTCGAGGTCCGATCCCGGGACGTCGAGCGCGACCGCGTTCATGGCACCGGCCGTGATGGCCACGGCATCGAAGTCGCGCTGGAGGTCCTCGAACGTGATGTCCGTGCCGATCGTCGTATTGAAATGGAACCGTACGCCGAGACGCTCGACGAGCCGGACGTCCATCTCGATGGCCTCGCGCGGCAGCCGGAACGCCGGAACGCCGATCAACATCGTCCCGCCGCCATACGGCAGGCTGTCGTAGACATCGACGCCGTAGCCCTTCATGGCGAGCTCCCGTGCCACGGCGATGCCGGCCGGGCCGGCGCCGACCACGGCGACCTTCTCGGCCCGGGGCGTGATCTGGGGCATGACGTCGGGGATCCCCGACGCCTCGTGCCACTCCACGAGGAAGCGCTTCATCGCGCGGATCGCCAGTGGCCGATCGATGTCACCGCGGCGGCAGGCACGCTCGCAGGGGGCGGAACAGACGTACGAGCACATGGCCGCGACCGGGTTCGGCTCGCGGGACAGGATGTAGCCCTCCTCGAACCGCCCTTCGGCAGCGAGGTTCAGGTAGCCGCGGCAGTTGGTCCCGACCGGGCACGCCTCCTGGCACTCGATGTTGCACTGCAACCACGAGGCGTCGACGGGCTGGACGAGGAATTCCTGATGCGTGTCGAGGGCCAAGTGCTGGTCGTGCCTTTCTCGTTTGGCGGCGCTGGGAGGCGGGGCGAACAAGAAGACCGGCTGGGACACGATGCCGGCACGCGGAATCTACCATCGCGCCGAGGACGGGCGCAAAACACGGCGACGCCCGCCCGTACGGGACCGATCAGGCCAGAACCCATCCGGTACGAGCGTGGAGGCGGCCCCGCCGACGTTCGTCGGCCTTGCGAATTCGAGTTGACGCGTCACGCGACCGCAGCTACGCTCCGACGCGGACAACGGTCGGGCAGGTGACCGGCCGGAAAGGGACGGGAGATGATCGCGAGCGAGTTCGCCTTCCTGGCACTCGGGCTCGTGCTGGGCGCGGCCAGTGGCGCCGCGGTCGTGATCGTCCTGCGCAGCCGCCCGCCGGCCCCCGAGGTCCGCGTCACCGTCAGCCACGATGCGGTCCCGCGACGCGCGGCGACCCTGTCATCGGATGTCTTCACGGCGTCGGCCGGCGAACCGGCGCGCGGGGGACCCGCAGATCGACGGCGGCTGGACCGGCCGGAAGGTGGCGCCGACGAGCCTGGGACGATTCCGACTCCCGGCCACGTCGAGTCGGCCTCGCAGCCCGGGGCCGCATGGCCGGGTCGAACATCCGTTTCGTTCGGCGACGCCGTGACCGCCCGAGCCGGCGTCCCGATCGTCCCCGAGCGGGACGAGGCGCTCGAGGCACTCCGCGCGCGCGCGGCGCAGGCCGCGGCACGCATGTTCGGTTCCGAGGGCCGCCCTCTCACGTCGACGAGGGAGCGTCAGCCTGATGCGCCCGGACGCTCCGAGCCCGCTGGGGGCGCGATTGCGACGGCCACGGCACCCACCGTCGAGTCCAGGGCACCCACCATCGAGTCATTGCTCGCGCCGTCCCAAACAGGCGCACCCTCGGCGGCTCTCGCGGCGCCAAGCCCCATACCGGCCGCGGCATCGACGCCGCCGCCGATCGCCGACGCGGTGGCCACAGCGGCTGATCCCGCGACCGAGGCGGCAGTCGGGGCGAACGCGAACGCGAGCTCGGCAGACCAGATCTCCATCGACGAGACGCCCGCGCTCACCCGGATCCTGCGCGGCGACCACCACGCCCTGTTCGCGGTGGCATCGGCACTTGCCGCGAACGACTCGATGGATCAGCGCGCCTGGGAGCGAGCCATCAGGAGTGTGACCGATGCGATCGTCGCTCGAACCATCGCGGCCGGGTGCCTCGATTTCCCGGTCGGCAACCCGTTCTGGGACACGTTCACGGTTCCCCAGTGTCGCGATATCGCGGGCGCCCTCGCCGCGGCGGGCCATCGCTTCGACGGTGTCGACGGATGGGAGCATGGTCGCGTTCCGAACTATCGCGACCTGACGATCGCGGTCGCCGGAGCCGGGCTGGAACCGCGTCGCGTCCGTTCCTGGCCGACCCAGGAGGAGATGGATGACCTCTACCTGAACGTCACGGCAGCCCCGGATGAGTTCGTCGCGGTCCGCGCACCGAACCTCGACATGGAGGAGCTCCACGACCTGGTCGGCTTCGGGGACACCGATCGAGCACTCCTGTGGGCCAACTGGGATCGTGCTCGAGCCATCCTGACGTCGCCGATCCCGTCCGCCTGACGCTCAGGCGTTGGCCGCCTGATCCCCGTCGCCTTCCCCGGCTGGCGCCATGTCGTCGGTCGGGTCATCCTCGATGGTGATCACCCGGAACGCTTCGCCCGCTTCCCTGCCGATGGCCTGACCCTCTTCCCTCGCCCACTCCCGGATCCGCGCCTCCAGCTTCTCGGGCTGCCTGATCTGGCTGGCGTGGGCGCGCAGCGCGTCGATCTTCCGTCCGATCGTGCCCGTGACATCGACCCGTGCGGTCGGCTGGTTCGACCAGAAGCAGTACAGGCGCCGGACGACATGCGGCGCCAACCCGTCGCGAGCCAGCCACGGAAACGCCATCGGGTTCCTCGCGGCGGGGTAAACGGCATCGACGGCGGCCATCGATGCTTCGCGGTGGTCCGTGTGGTTGATGCCGCCGTCACCATGGAAGAGCGTCTCGGGATCCGTGGCGAGCACGGCGTCCGGTCGAAAGGTCCGGATCTCCCGGACCAGCAACTCGCGCAGGGCGAGGTCGTTGGCGAGCGCGCCGTCAGGCTGGTGCAGGAACGACACCCCTTCGTAGCCGACGATCGTCGCCGCGGCCTGCTGTTCGGACTCCCGAATCGCCGCCAGCGCGAACGGGTCCATCGCAAAGTCCTCGCCACCCTGGTCGCCGCTCGTGCAGCACACGAGCCATCCTGCCGAGCCGGCGTCGATCCACTTCGCAGCGGTGGCCGCGGGACCGAAGTCGGCATCGTCCGGGTGGGCGACGATCACCATGAATCGATCCGGCCGCCATTCGTGAGGCTCGGCGATGGCGGTCGGCTCGTCGGATGCCATCGAGGGGCCGGTCACGATGCCCGGCGCGCTGACCGGGCTTCCTCGAGGGCAGCGAGAACCTCCGTCGCGTGGCCATCTGCCTTCACCTTGGGCCAGGTCCGGACGATGAGACCGTCGGGATCGACGAGGAACGTGGAGCGCTGGATGCCGAGGAACTCCTTGCCGTAGAGCGAACGCAGGCGCCACGCACCGTAGGCCTCGGCCACGGCATGGTCCTCGTCCGAGAGGAGGGTGAACGGGAGGTCGAACTTGGCCCGGAACCGCGCGTGGCTCGCGGCGCCGTCGGGGCTGATCCCCCAGACCTGTGCCGAGCGGTTGCGGATCTCGGGGTCGATG
>SCTE01000198.1 GCA_004298915.1 Chloroflexota bacterium
CAGGCCGAGGCGCTCGGCGGCAAGGTCAAACTGCTGCTGCGCCACGGCCCACGGATTGACCGGGGCAGTGGCGGGCTCGGTGGTCATTGAGTGGAG
Organism: Chloroflexota bacterium; assembly: GCA_004298915.1. Taxonomy (GTDB): domain Bacteria; phylum Chloroflexota; class Limnocylindria; order Limnocylindrales; family CSP1-4; genus UBA5189. The sequence continues at coordinate 97 of SCTE01000198.1, forward strand.
TTCCTCCGACTCGGCCCGGGCGGGTGCCCGGCCGAATGCTGAGCCGTCTCCCGGACGACCCCACGGTGCGCGACGCGCGTCCGACCAGCGGAACGCCTCACGCGCGGAAAGCGATCGGAGTATAGCCGGAGACGCGAGGTTTCGACACGCGACGGAATCCGGATCGCAACCTTGTCGCAACCTTCGGGCGCTGGTCCCGGCCAGTGGCGCTGGTGGGCCCGTCGGTCGCGGCCACGCGTGACGCGAGGCGCCAGCCTCCCTAGGCAGGTCGGTACAGGGCGACCCCACCCACGCAGCCCGGCCCGAGATGCGGACCGACCGATGGGCCGACAAGGTCGATGGTCACCATCGACGGATCGATCCCTCCCGGGACACGGGCGACGAGTTCGTCCCGGAAGGCCTCGACATCGGCGTTGGTCGTGTGCAGCACCGACAGGCGCTCGATGGGCCGCCGGACGAGCAGTTCGATCGCTCGTTCGCGGGCCTTGCCGCGGGTCCTGACCTTGTCGGCGGTCTCGACCTTGCCGTCCTTGACCTCGATGATCGGCTTGAGCGACAGGAGCGTGCCGATGGCGGCCTGGGCGCCGCTGATCCGGCCCCCCCGCTTGAGGTATTCGAGGGTATCGAGCGCGACGATCATCGCGATGTCGTTCCGGCGATCCTCGAGTTCCCGCGCGATCTCGCGAGCCGTCGACCCGGCGGCGACCATCCGGACGGCGAGCTCGGCCAGCAGGCCCTCGCTCATCGAGGCGCCGAACGTGTCGACGATCTGGATGTCCTTGCCCGGCAGCATGCCCCTGGCGATCTCGGCGCTCTTGATCGTGCCCGACAACGTGCCCGCCACGTGGATGGACACGATCGCCTCGGCCCCCGCCTCGAACGCGGCCTGGTAGGCGGCCAGGAAATCGCCCGGCGCCGATGCCGCGGTCGTCGGGAACGGCGCGGACGGGGCGGTCATCCGGGCCCAGAACTCCGCGGTCGACAGGTCGACCCCGGCCTTGAAGGACTCGCTGCCGAAGGTCACGACGAGCGGGACGATGATGATTCCGAGTTCGGCGGCGCGGGTCGGTTCGAGATCGGACGCCGAGTCGGTGATGATCGCGACGTGGCTCATGGGGTCTCCCTCCCGGTTCTGGGGCCTGGTCGGCGGCATGTGACGTGGGACGTCGGGGCTGACGTGGAGCGTCCTCGTGGCGTCGGGGCAGTGCGAGAGTTGCCGGGATGATACGGGCCGGATTGCGTTCCGGATAGGGAAATCGTCGGCGCGCGCCGTCCATGCCGTTCCGGGCCGGGCGACCCGCTACCCTTCGCGGGATGGAACGATCACTCCGGGCGGTCCTCATCGGGACCTTCACCCTTCGCTTCAGCACCGGATTGACCGGCGCCATGCTTGCCTTCTACCTGGCCGATCTCGCGACCGCGGGGACGAGCGGCATCGATGGCAAGGTCGTGGGCGCGCTGTCCGCGATGTTCTTCCTCGCCGAACTCGTCCTGTCCCCGGTTTTCGGAGTGCTGGCAGACCGGATCGGGCACCACCGGGTCATGCTCTTCGGACCGGCCTTCGGGGCGATCGCCGTGGTGCTCACGGCCTTCACGACCCATGTCGGCGTCCTCGCGGGCACGCGGATCCTCGAAGGAGCCTCGACCGCGGCCTCGGTGCCGGCGATCCTCGGGTTCATTGCCCTCGCGACGGCAGGCGACGAGGTGCTCCGAGGCAAGGCCTCGGCCCGGTTCGAGGGAGCGACGCTCGCCGGCCTCGGGGCTGGATTCATCGTCGCGCCGCTGCTGTTCAAGGCGATCGGGCCCAACGCGTTCCTGCTCAATGCCGTGGTCTACGTCGGCTCGTTCCTGATCTATCGATACGGCGTCGCCGACACCGACGGCGCCCCGGCGGCGCGGCGCGCTCGCGACCCGGGCCTCGGTCGGTACCTCGCGCTGATCAGGAACTCCCACGTCCTCCTGCTCGCCCCGACCTGGATTGCCGTGAACGCATCGATCGGGCTGTGGTTCAGTCAGTCGCTCTTCCAGTTCTCGAGGCACAACCCGGCCTTCCCGAACCAATGGCTCCTGCAGGGCTTCTCGGCCGAGCAGATCACGTTCGGCGCGGTCGTCATCGCCGTCATCTTCGGCGCGGGAATCCTGTGGTGGGGCAACCGGTTCGATCGGTTCCGGCGGACGACGATCATCCTGTTCGGGGTGCTCGGCGGCCTCGGCCTGGTGGCCGCGGGACTGGTCGTGAACCACGCGGGCTTCGGCGCCCGTGAATCCGGCATCGTGGCAGTGGCGGTCGCCCTCGCGGCGATCGGTTTCGCCGCCGGCCTATTCCTGCTGGCCGGGGCAACGCCGGCGGCCGTCGGCCTGCTGGCCGACGTCAGCGAGCAGTTCCCGGCTGATCGCGGCGCGATCATGGGCCTCTATTCCGTCTTCCTCGCGATCGGCCAGATCGGCGGCAGCCTCATCGGTGGCGTGGTGGCCGACGGCCTCGGGATGGATGGGCTCCTGCTGGCGACGGGCGGGCTGCTCCTCCTCGCCCTCGTTCCGCTCACCCGGCTGCGCGGGATGGAGCACTACTTCGGGCCCGGAGCACCGGTTGTGCTTGGAGAAGGTGAGTGACCGGCGGACCCGTGAGCCCGTGGGGGCCCGTTCCCCTGGCCCGTGGCTCCCACGGCGCCGTGGTGGCACCCCACCACCTGGCCACGGCGGCCGGACTGTCGATCCTCCGCCGGGGTGGCCACGCCGTGGACGCGGCCATCGCCACCAACGCGGCCCTCGCCGTGGTGATGCCGAATGGGTGCGGCATCGGCGGCGATGCCTTCTGGTTGATCTGGGATGCCGCCGATCGGCGCCAGCTCGCGCTCAACGGCTCGGGCCGCGCGCCGGCCGGAATCGATGCGGCCGGCCTCCGCTCGCGAGGCCATGCGACTTTGCCCCTGCGAGGGCCCCTGTCCGTGACGATCCCGGGCGCCGTCCGATCCTGGGCGGATGCGCACGCGAGGTTCGGGCGATTGACCCTCGATGCCGTGCTGAGCCCGGCCATCGAGCTCGCGACAGACGGCTTCCCGGCCTGGGACGAGTTCATCGACGCGGTCGAGCGGACGGCGCCGCTGATCGACGAGGCCGTCGGGCCCGGCGCCAGGTTCCGGGAGGTCTTCCGACCCGGCGATCGGCCCTGGCGGCCCGGGGAGCGGGTCCGGATGCCGGCGCTCGCCCGGACCCTTCGCCAGCTCGTGGACGAGGGTCTCGGCGCGTTCTACGACGGCGACCTGGCCGACCGCCAGGGCCAGTTCCTGGCCTCGCTCGGCGGGGCCCACGCTGCCACCGACTTCGCGGCCCACCAGTCCACCTGGGGCGATCCCATCGAGACGACGTATCACGGCGTCCGCGTCACGACACATCCGCCAAACGCCTCGGGGCTCGTCGCGCTTGAGATCCTCAACGTCCTCGAGGCCGGGGGTCCGCCGGGCCCCGGCACGTTCGGGCCGGCCGGGGTCGCCGATGCCGCCTGGATCCATCGGACGATCGAGGCCGCGAAGCTCGCGATCGTTGATCGCGACCGTCACCTGACCGACCCGGCGTTCCACGACATCCCGGTCGCCCGGCTGCTCGACAAGGGCTATGCCGCCGAGCTCGCCGGACGGATCTCGCCCGACCGCGCGACGGTGCCGGCCGCATCGGTGAATCGCCGCGGTGGGGGCACCATCTACCTCGGCGTCGTGGACGGCCAGGGCAATGCCGTCAGCCTCATTGAATCGAA
>SCTE01000199.1 GCA_004298915.1 Chloroflexota bacterium
GCCGAGGGCCACCAGGGCGATCGGACCTGGTCCGCCTACCTGTGCGACGGCACGACCAAGGTCACGGTGACCTACAGGGTCAACGCAGACGGGACCGTCTCATTCGTGGGCGCGTCGCCTTCGACCCCGACGGCCACGGTCAAGACCAGCGACAAGGGCTTCCGCGTCCGGTTCGACGGCACGAAGGTCGGCGTCAAGGTCAGCCTCCATCCGAACGAGGACGGCGCCACGTACACGCTGAGCGTCAAGGGCTCGTCCGGCAAGTGCGGCGGCCATGACAAGCACGATGGCGACTCGCACGACGGCGACGATCATGACGGTGACCACCATGACGGTGATTCACACGACGGCGAATCCCACGACGGCGACAGTCATGATGGTGACTCCAGCAACACGGGCTCGGGCGATTAGCCCTACCCGGATCCTCGGTCGATGACCGATCCGTCGAGGCACCAGTCGCGGCGTCGCCCTCCGGGCGGCGCCGCAGTGCTGTGCCTGGCGACGATCCTCGCCGCGTGCGGTCCGTCGGCCACGCCGACCGTGCCGCCGAGTGCGACGGGCAGCGCCTCGGCATCGCTGGCGCCGGCAGGCGCCCTGGCTGAAGCGCTGGCGGCGCTTCGGAGCGGCTACACCTTCGAGACCACGCTCCGGGTCGCCGATCAGGATGCGGCACGCGTCGCCGGCAGATGGGCCGGAGGATCGAGCGAGGTCGCCATCACGTCGGGCGGTGCAACCGTCACGTACCGCCTCATCCCACCGGACGCCTGGATCGAGGACGACACCGGGACGTGGCAGGAGGCCGAGGCGCCCGCCGCGACCGGTGATCCGCTTGAGCTCCTGCTGGCGCCGTTGTCCGTGGCGGCGAACGGCAACGGCAAGGTTGTTGCGACGTACGCCGCCTCGGTGCTGGGATTGCCGGGTGCGGACCCCGTGCCGGTGACGATCTCCATCGGAACGGATGGAACCATCGTGGCGCGCTACGAGGCGCAGACGGATGCCGGCCTCAGCAGCTCCGAAACGACGCTCAAGCCGGCGCCGAAGCAGGACCCGATCGTGGCACCTTCGCTCGTCCCTGCCCCGAGCGGATAGCGTCCCGGCGCGATCGCCCGTCGTTCTCATGATCCCCTCATCGACGGGGGTCAAGGTGTGGTCATCAACCGCTCAGTTCGAGCGAAACATGACGACACCAACGGAGACAGACGCATGATGGACGATCAGACCACCCCCACCACCGAGGTCGCGGCTCGCCCGTCCTCGGTCGCGAGGATCGGGATCCTCGGGGCGCTCGCGGCCGGTATCGTCGGCGCGGCGATCCTCATCTTCGGAACGACGGCAACGCCCGCAGGGACACTGGCGGCGGCCAACGGCGCAAGCTCCACGGCCATCGACCTCCAGGGCCGTGGGCCCGGCGATGGCGACATGGGCGGCTTCGGCGGACGCGGCTTTGGCGGGATCACCATCACGGCGATCTCGGGCTCGGACGTCTCGCTCAAGACCGTCGACGGCTGGGCCCGAACGATCACCATCGCCAGCGACACGGCGCTCACGAAGGGTGGGGCCACGATCACGCTGTCCGACCTCAAGGTCGGGGACGAGGTCCGGTTTGCGCAGACGCGCCAGACGGACGGCTCGTTCACGATCACGAAGCTGAACGTCGTGCTCCCGCACGTCGGTGGCGCGGTCACGGCGGTCTCCGGCTCATCGATCACGGTCACCCAGCGTGATGGGACTTCGGCCACGATCAAGGTGACCGCAGGCACGACGTACGAAGTCGGCGACACGACCGGAAAGGCAATCACCGACGTGAAGGTCGGCATGTTCGTCGGCGCGGTCGGCACGCTGAACACCGACGGCTCGCTCACCGCGACCG
>SCTE01000200.1 GCA_004298915.1 Chloroflexota bacterium
CGCGAGCCGGAGCACTTCGACGACCTGGCCACGGCGCTCGCGGCCACGATCGAGGATCCGGGCCGGATCGAGGTCCACGGGGCGGCCACGCTCGAGGGGCTCGCGCCCTGGATCGCCGCCCAGTCGATGATCGGCGCGACCCTGGTCAAGGACGATCCGCGCCCCCGTGCGGGCTCAACCCTGGCGCTGGCGCTCGCCGGAACCGATGGGCGCGTGGTGGCCGCCGAGGGCTCGGACGGCGATCGCCTGCGGGCGATGCTCGAGGAGGCCGGGGTCCCGATCGTGGCCCACGAGGCAAAGCCGCTCCTGGTCGCGCGGTTCGCCGCGGACACCACCGGGCCGGCAACGCCCGTCGCCTTCGACACGCAGCTTGCCTCGTACCTGCTGAACGCGGCCCTGCGCTCGCAGACCATCGCCGATGTCGTCGCGGAGCGGCTGGATCTCGTCCTGCCACCGGTCAAGGAACTGCAGCCCTACGAGCGGGCGGGCCTCGAGGCGCTGTCGGCCCTGGCAGCACGTGATTCGCTCGCCACCGCGCTCGAGGCCGAGGGCCTCGCGGACCTGTTCCGGGACATGGAGCTGCCGCTCGTCCCGGTCCTCGCCCGCATGGAGGCGATCGGCGTGGCGGTGGACCTCGAGGCGCTGGCTGTCCTCGATCGCGAGTTCGCGACCGAGATCACGCGGCTCGAGCGGGTGATCTTCGATGCCGTCGGTCACGAGTTCACGATTGGCTCCCCGAAACAGCTCGGCGACGTGCTGTTCGGCGAACTCCAGCTGCCGAAGGGACGGAAGACCAAGACGGGCTACTCCACGGACGCCTCGGTGCTCGAGGAGCTCGTCGATGTCCACCCCGCGGTCCAGCCGGTCCTCGACTGGCGGACCTACACGAAGCTTCGCTCCACGTACGTCGAGGCGCTCCCGGCCCTCATCGCCGACGACGGCCGCGTTCACACCACGTTCCACCAGGCCGTGGCGGCAACCGGGCGCCTGTCGTCGTCCGACCCGAACCTCCAGAACATCCCGATCCGGACGCCGCTGGGGCGCCGGATCCGGCGGGCCTTCGTGGCCGGCGGCCCGGACCTCGTCCTCGTCGCGGCCGACTACTCGCAGATCGAGCTCCGGATCATCGCCCACGTGTCGGGCGACGAGCACCTCCGCGAGGCCTTCGCACGCAAGGCCGACATCCACCGCGAGACGGCCGCCCGCGTCCTGCACAAGGCACCCGGGGACATCACGGCCGACGAGCGGTCGATGGCCAAGATGGTCAACTTCGGCCTCGCCTACGGGATGAGCGACTTCGGGCTGTCGAGCCGGGCGGGGATCAGCCGCCAGGAGGCCCAGGAGTTCATCAGCGGCTACTTCGCGGCGTATTCGGGGATCAGCTACTACATGCTCCACATCAAGGAGACGGCGCGCCGGGACGGGTTCGTCTCGACCCTCCTCGGGCGTCGCCGGCAGATCCCCGAGCTCCGGGCCGCGAACCCGTCGCTCCGGGGGGCGGGGGAGCGGATGGCGATCAACATGCCGATCCAGGGCACGGCCGCCG
>SCTE01000201.1 GCA_004298915.1 Chloroflexota bacterium
TGTCCATGCCGATGGCCGACCCGAGTACGCCCGAGCCGGTGTAGGCGAGGTCGGCCGCCTCGAGGAGGGCCTGGACCGTTCCGTCCTCGCCGAACGGCCCGTGGAGGGCGATGAACACGATCGGGGCCGGCCGGCTCGCGGCGAGCCGGTCGATCGCCTCGCCGACCTGGAAGGGCCCGTCGGCGTGCAGGCTGAGCGGGTCGTCGTAGCTCGACCCGGGTCGGGTTCCCCGCTCGTGGTCGGGCGGGAGCCACCACCACCGGCCGTCGAGATCGATGAGGACCTGGCGGGTCGGGTACCCGTCGGCGATGAGGGCCGCGGCGATCGCCGTCCCGGACACGATCGACACGTCGTGCTCGGCCGATGGCCCCCCGAGGAGCACCATGATCGGCGGTCGCGGCGCGGGGTCCATGGTCATGCTGGCGTCGAGCCTCCGCGTTCGGGGGCCGGCCATGGCCAGCCGGTCCAGTCGCCGACGAACTCGATCTCGAACTGCAGGTCGATTCCGTCCGACGCGAGGATCGTCGCACGAACATGGTCGGCGAGGGCCCGGACGTCGGCGGCCGTGGCGGTCCGATCGGCGATGATGAAGTTGGCGTGCTTCTCGGAGACGCTCGCACCACCGATGCTGAAGCCCTTGAGCCCGGCATGCTCGATGCGCTGCCCGGCGGCGGCCCCTTCGGCCGGGTTGCGGAAAACGCTGCCGGCCGACGGCAGGCCGAGTGGCTGGTGGGCCTGGCGCCAGTGGCGGATCTCGTCGAGCGCGGCGCGGATCGCGTCCGGTGGCGCGGGCTCGAGCCGGAACGTGCCGCCGACCACGAGTTCGCGGCCTCCCGACGCAGCCGGATGCTTCAGCCGGCTCTCCCGATAGCCGAACCCGAGCTCCGCCGCGTCCACCGTTGACTCGACGCCATCCGGGGACAGGAGGTCCGCCGATTCGAGGACACCCGCGACGTCGGCCCCGTGCGCCCCGGCATTGCCCCAGATGGCTCCACCCACGGTTCCGGGAATCGCGAGCCCGAACTCGAGCCCGGTCAGCCCGGCCTTCTGCGTCTCGGTGGCGGCGCGCGCCATGGGCACGCCGGCCGCCGCGTGATAGCGAACGCCGTCGATCCGCGTCTGTTCGGCCTTGACCTGGATGACGAGCCCGCGGACGCCGAGATCCGAGATCACGACGTTGCTGCCCCGGCCGAGGACGAAGATCGGGAGGCCCCGGGAGCGGGCAAACCGGACCAACCCGCGCAGCTCGAATGCGTTCCGGACCGTGGCGAGGAGGTCGGCGGGGCCGCCGACCCGCATCGTCGTCGAGCGCGCCAGCGGCGCGTGCTGCTCGACCCGAACCCCGAGGCGTCGGGCGATGTCGCCGGCCAGCCCCGCGGTGTCGATCGGAGGCGTCGGATCGCCGGTCATGCCGCCCCCCGGGCGAGCCGGTCGATGGTCGTCGCGTCGGGCAGTGGGCGGCGCTCGGCGAGGGCGACCGCAATCGCGGCGAGGGCATCCGCGGCCCCGGGGCGCCCGAGCGAGCGGGCCGCCGCGGCCATGCCGGCGTGCGTCGCCGGATCCTCGAGGATCCCGATCGCTTCGAGCAGGGCGGGGCCGTCGAAGTCGGCGTCGTCGATCTCACGGGCCGCTCCGGCCTCCACGAGCACCCGCGCGTTCGCCCGCTGGTGGCCGCCCGCGTGCGGGTACGGGACGACGATCAACGGGACCCCGGCCGCCGTGACCTCGGCGAGCGTCGAGGAGCCGGCCCGTCCGACCACGAGGTCGGCGGCCATCAGCGCCTCGGCCATCTCGTCCCCCAGGAATCGCGCCGGACGGTAGCGGTCACGGACGTCGGGCGACAGGGCCTCCCGGGCCGCGAGGGCCGGGCCGTACCCGAGATCGCCGGTGACGTGGATCACGTGGCAGCGCGCCACGAGGGCCGGCAGCACGGCCTCGACGGCGTCGTTCAGCCGGCGAACCGCCTGCGACCCGCCGAAGACGAGGAGGAGGCGCTCGCCGGGCGCGATGCCGAGGCGCTCGCGAGCGGCCAGCGGGTCGATGTCGCGGATGGCGCGGATCGGCGTCCCGGTCAGCACGCACGGGACGCCCGCGGGCGCGCCCTTTGCCGAGCCCGCCCGACCCAGTGCGGCGCAGGTCTCGCGGAACGAGACCGTGACCACGCTCGCCAGGCCGGCGGTCGCTCGGACGCTGCGACCCGGAATGACGTTGCCATCCCAGAGCACGGTCGGGATCCGCACCAGCCGGGCGGCAAGGAGGACCGGGATCGCGACATAGCCGCCGGTCGTGAAGACCGTGTCCGGCCGCCGGCCCAGGAGGAGGACCAGCGCCTGGGGAATGGACAGCGCCAGGCGGATCGGGTCGAGGACCAGGTGCACGTCGCGGCCGACCGTCCGCAACGAGCGCAGCACGAGGCGGCGCAGCGGCAGCCCGGCCGCCGGCACGATCCGCTCCTCCAGTCCCCGCTGGCCTCCGAGCCAGCTGATGTCAGGCGGATTCGGGCGGCGCCGCAGTGCGTCCACGACGGCCAGGGCCGGGTAGATGTGTCCCCCCGTCCCGCCGCCCGCGATCAGCAGGTGCATCGGTCTCCCCTGGCTGTCGCTCCACCGTCTCGCGCGAGATCGACAGCAGGATCCCGACGGCGGCGAAGCTGATGACGAGCGACGAGCCGCCCGCACTGATGAACGGAAGCGTGATCCCGGTCACCGGGATGAGGGCGACCACGACCGCCATGTTGATGAACGCCTGGATGCACAGCCAGGCGGTGATCCCGACGGCCAGCAGGGCGCCGAACGTGTCGGGCGCGCGCATGGCGGTCCGCACCCCGGCATAGGCGAGGACCACGAACAGCGCCACGACCGTCACGGCCCCGACGAGCCCGAACTCCTCGCCGATGATGGCGAAGATGAAGTCGTTCCAGGCATTCGGCAGGTACAGGCCGCCGGCGAGCTTCGATTCGCCGAGCCCGGAGCCGAAGATCCCGCCGAGGGCCAGCGCGAACAGGCCCTGGATCGTGTGGAACCCGGATCCGAGCTGGTCGCTCCACGGATCGATGAACGTCCTGATCCGCTGGATCTGGTACTCCCGGAGCCCGATGACGATCGCCGCGAGGACGCCCAGGGCTGCCATCGCCCCGAACTGCCAGAGACGCGCCCCGGCGACGAAGAACATCGTGAACGCAGATGCGGCAATGACGATCGTTGTGCCGAGATCCGGCTCCTTGAAGACGAGCCCGGTGACCGGCAGCGCGATCAGCAGGAACGGCACGGTGCCGCTCCGGATCCCGGCGATCCGCGTCCCGCGTGAGGCCATCCAGTGGGCCAGATAGATCACCAGGGTCAGCTTCGCGACTTCGGCGGGGTGGATGGCCGGCAATGGGCTGATGACCAGCCAACGGGCGCTCCCGCCGACGACCTTGCCCAGGCCCGGGACGAAGACGAGGATCAGGAGGACCATGCCGAGGACGTAGGCCGGCAGCGACACCAGGCGGAGCATTCGATAGTCGATCCGCATCATGACCAGCATCGCCACGAGGCCCAGGGACGCCCACAGGATCTGGGGCCCGACGATCGCGAGCGAATCGTCGTTCTTGATGTAGGACCGCATGGCGGACGACGAGTAGACCATCAGGATTCCGATCGCGGCGAGGGCGACGACCGCAACGAGGATCGACCAGTCGGGCTGGTGACGCTCGCGCTTGAGGATGTTGGTCGCGGCGGCCACGCCGATCCTGCGGCCGTGACCGGACGGCGCACCGGGCGACTCCGGACGGGCGCGCACCCGCTCGCGCGTGTCGCCGCGCGCCCCCCGCCGCGGCAGCGTGCGATCGGCAAAGCCCATCAGTCGATCTCCCCCGTCGCGGTCGTCGTGGACCGCCGTTTTGCCGCGATGGAGGCAACCGCCTCCTTGAAGGCGCGCCCGCGGGCGGCGTAATCCTCGAACATGTCGAAGCTCGCGGCCGCCGGCGAAAGGAGCACGGTCGAGATTCGGCCCGCTGGTCCGGCACCCGCGTCGCCCGACGCCTGGCCGGCCGACGCGGCAAGCTCAGCGGCCAGGCGGACCGCCTCGGGCATGCTGCCCGCCCGCCGGACCAGGCCGAGGCCGGCGCGCCCGAAGAGCGCTTCCATCGCATCGGCCGATTCCCCGATCAGGACCGCCGCGGTTGCCCGGCGTGCGACGACGCGGGCGAGCTCGTCGAGCTCGACGCCCTTGTCGCGCCCCCCGGCGATCAGCACGATCGGGGCGGGAAACGCCTCGAGGGCCGCGATGACCGCATCCGGTTGCGTGCCCTGCGAGTCGTTGACGAACCGGATGCCGTCGATCAGCGCGACGGTCTCGAGGCGGTGCTCGACCCCCTGGAACAGGGCGGCGTTTCGACGGATCGCGTCCGGCGCCACCCCGAACAGGAGGGCCGCGGCGATCCCGGCAAGCGCGTTGCGGACGTTGTGGCGGCCCGGGATCGCGAGCTCGTCCACGGGCATGACCCGCCCACCCGGCCCCGTTGTCGCCGGTCCTCCGCCCGCGATCGGCAGGCGCTGCAGGCCCGCCGCCACGATCCAGCCGTCCACGATCCCGATCCCGCCCGGCACCGGCCGATCGAGGCGATACAGGACCGAGGGAGCGGTCCCGAGCCCGGCATAGGCCGCCACCACCGGATCCTCCGCGTTCAGGACGAGCGCGCCATCCGGATCTACGAGCTCGGCAAGGCGTCGCTTGACGCGCCGGTAGG
>SCTE01000592.1 GCA_004298915.1 Chloroflexota bacterium
GTCGGGTGCTGGTCCATTCGTGCTTTCGATCGACCAATTCGTTACAGCATTCCAAACAGGTCTTGCGGTGGATGGATCTGTTACGCCTGTCGTTCTTACCTTGCCTTCTACGAATGCGATGTTAACGGCAATGGGAAATGGCTCTGTTAACACGTCTATAAACATTGAGACACCGTTTACCGGAACGAATGTTACTCCTGCAGCATGGGTGCAATTACAGGTTATGAACATGAACACGGCCTCGGCCGCAACGGTCACACTTGCCTCATCGGATCTAAACACATCGATATTTCAAACTGCCGTCCTTGCAAGCAGCGTGCAGGTGTTTACAATCGGCGACGGAACAACGCCAGGAACGATCAATGTCTATCAACAGAGTAGACAGCCAGCTCCGCAGCTGGGGGTAACTAGCATCACGACAAATTCGGGCGTCGCCGTGCCAGTTCTTGGCGATATAAACCTCTTCGGAGGGGCGAACATGACAACGTCGGCAGCAGCGAACAACGTCCTAGTGACGCTCATAAGCGATCCAACGGTGTCTGGTACAATCACCAGCACGTCGGATGGAGTTGGTACGACGCAGAGCATCGTCGTATCGAACACAGACAGCACGAATCCTAATTCCAATGCAGCGTTCATTGCCGAGACGCACGCTGGCGGTGGTTCTCCGCAGACACTATACAGCGTCAATGGTGGTCAGTCGTTTGTCCAGGGCATAAATGCGGCAGATAGTAGCGCACTTGTCACGTCTGCCAGCGGGACGCTTGGGGTATCCAACGTACAACGAATAGATAATGGCGGTAATGTTACGTTCTATAATCACGTAACCGTTCCTCACATGCTCGCGCCCGTTAATTCTACGTGCGGAATAGCAACGCTTTCGGGAGGTCATGTGACCGTGTTAACGACAGCTGTTACTGCAAACAGCTTGATCTTTCTATCGCATGACCTTATCGTTGCTTCGTTTTCGGTTATATGGGCTCCGTCTTCCGAGATCAATCCTGGCGTATCGTTTGGCATTCACTCGGCGAGTGGCACAGACGGCAGCTCGATTTATTGGTTCATTATAAATTGATTCATTTAGGGATGAATAAATGAAATCAGTCTATGTTATAGTCGCGACCATAGTTGCGGTCGTTGCGGCAGCCATTATCGCAGTTGTTCTCCTGAAGAAGAGAAAGAAGTCGCATCATTCCCCGTCGCCACCGCTACCCAGTGGATGCAATCCGCCGTGCTCCTCGCCGCTACAATCATGCGTCAACAACAGCTGTGCACCACCCAGCACCGCGTTAGCGACACTTAAGCTGCAACTGTCAGCA
>SCTE01000202.1 GCA_004298915.1 Chloroflexota bacterium
GCCGAGGCACCCGACCTTCGCGTGCTCGTCACGAGCCGAGAGCCGCTCCACCTGTCAGGCGAATGGGAATTCGAGGTGCCGCCGCTTCGTGTCCCGACCGACGCGAACGATCCCCGCGCGGCGGAGGTTGCCTCGGTCCAGCTGTTCACCGAGCGTGCCCGCGCGGTGGACGCCTCGTTCAAGACCGATGGCCCGACCCTCCGGCACGTCGTCCAGATCTGCCAACGACTCGACGGACTGCCACTCGCCGTGGAGCTCGCGGCGGCGCGAGCCAAGGCGCTGCCGGTGGCATCGATCCTCGGACGCCTGGGGCGAAGCATGGAGCTGCTCACTCGTGGGGCTCGCGACATCCCCGAGCGTCATCATTCGCTTCGGGCGGCTGTTTCCTGGAGCCATGACCTGCTCACGCCCGCGGAGCAGGCCTTCTTTCGGCGTCTCGCCGCGTTCCGGGGCGGCTGGTCGCTCGATGCCGCCGATGCGGTTGCTGCCGCGAACGAGCTCGGCCACGACGCTCTCGAACTGACGACCTCGCTCCTGGACAAGAGCCTCATCCGACGCCACCACGAACCCAGTGGCGAGCCGCGCTACGACATGCTCGAGATCATCCGCGAGTATGCCCACGAGCGGCTTCGTGCCACCGACGAGGACGGGCAGACCATGGAGCGCCACGCGACATGGTTCCTCGAGCTGGCCGAGCGGGCGGCGCCGATGCTGACTGGCGCGCAGCGCGCGGGGTGGCTCGACCAACTCGAGCGCGAGCTGGACAACCTGCGGACCGCGCTGCGCTGGGCCCTCGATCAGCATCGGATCGAGCTGGGCATGCGAATGGCCGCCGCCCTGTGGCGGTTCTGGCAGATCCGCGCGCACATGACCGAAGGCCGGGAGATCCTCGCCGACCTGCTGGAAGCCGACGCCGAGGTGGAGCCGGCCATCCGAGCTCGCGCATTGTCGGCGGCCGGAAGCCTTGCCTACTGGCAGAACGACGGCCCGACGTGCATCGCCTACTACGAGGCGTCGCTCGGACTGCGGCGTGACCTGGGCGACCAGGCCGACGTGGCGAGCAGTCTCTACGACCTCGGACACGCGATCAGTTGCGTTGCCGCGGTCAAGGACCCGGCGCGCGGCAGGCAGCTGGAGCAGGAGGCGCTCGGGATCTATCGGTCGCTGGGCAGTCAGATGGGCGAAGCGTGGCTGGTCTGGGCGCTCGGTTGCAATGCGCACTTCGCCGGCGACAACGCCCGAGCCGTGGACGAGCTCGGCCAGTCGATCGACCTGTTCCGGGAGTTGGGGGAGCCGTTCGGGCTCGCCTGGGCACTCACGATGCGCGGCCTTGCGGCGTTCCTGATCGGACAGCGCGACATGTCGACACAGCACCTTCGCGAGGCCCTGCCGCTCTTCGCCGAGGTCGACGATGTGTCCGGGATCGATTCCGTGCTCGAGCACCTGGCCCGCCTGTCAGCCGCGGAAGGCGATCCCCGACGCGCCGTCCGACTGGCGGCGGCGGCAGCGCGCATTCGCGGGATCAGCGAGAGCGCGATCATCAAGATGGTCTACGCCGGCCAGCCGGCCGGCTCTCGCCCCTTGATGCTCGATCGGGCGAAGCTGCCGCTCACGCCTGAGGAAGTCGAATCCCTGACCCGCGAGGGCGAGGCGATGACCACGGCCGAGGCGGTGGCCTACGCGCTCGCGAACGAGCCCGCCCAGGCCATCGCCGCACTGCGGGTTCGCGCGTTCGGGTCCATGAACGTTGAGCGCGATGGGCGACGGATCCTCCGCTGGGGTGGCGACAAGGCGGGCTCACGCCAGGCGCAAGCGATCTTCGCCTTCCTGTTCGATGCGGGCCCGGCAGGCATTACCAAGGACGAGGTCGTGGAGTTGCTCTGGCCCGACCTGCCGATCAGGCGCGGGGACCTCGCCTTTCACCGAACGCTCGGAGGCCTCCGCGCGATGCTCGAGGAGGGTCGCCAGCACGGAAACGTCATCTCGTTCGAGGGTGGC
>SCTE01000203.1 GCA_004298915.1 Chloroflexota bacterium
CAGCGACCGCCAGGATCCGCGCCACGAGGGGGATCTCCTCGCCGGCCAGCTCATCGACGTAGCCGCGACCATCCCATCGCTCATGGTGATAGCGGATTCCGGCACGGACCATGTCCCCGTGAGGCACGTTCCGCACGATCGACTCGCCGAACGTCACGTGCTCCTGGACGATGCGCTGCTCGTCGGCGGTGAGCCGTCCCGGCCTCCGGAGGATCGTGTCGGGGATGGCGATCTTGCCGATATCGTGCAGCATGCCGGCCGCGGCAATGCCTTCAACGAAGTCGGCGTCGAGGCCGATTCGTCGGGCCAGGAATGCGGAGTAGCGCGACACGTCCTCGGAATGGCGCCGGGTGTAGCGATCCTTGGTGTCAACGGCGAAGACCAGACCCTGAAGGACGTCGAACGTGCGCTGCTCGTCGGTCGTCGACGGTCGATCACCGGCCCGGATGATCTGGCCGCCGCCGCTGACCTTTGCCGCCGCCAGGGCAACCGCGACGACGGACAGGAGTTCCGTGACGGAGCGGGCATCATCCGGGAATGCGGCGATGGCCCCGGAGATGCTGATGGGCAGCCGCTCGGTCGAGTCGATCTCGAGCTCCTGTGCGGCGAGGGAGAGTCGGGCGCTCGCGAGATACGGCTCGAGTTCTGACGGTTCGAGCCCGCTCGCGACGATCAGGAATTCATCGGGGCCGTAGCGACCGAGCGTCACACCGGGCGGAAGCGCGGCCTGGAGGGTCCTTGCGAGCTGCAGCAAGGCAATGTCGCCCGCCTCATGTCCGTGGGTGTCGTTGACGTTGCGGAAGTTGTCGAGGTCGAGCAGCGCGACCGAGATGGTCGCACCGGAACGACGCGCGGGTTCGATCTCGAGGGCAAGGGCCCCGACCATCGCGCCGTGGTTCGGCAGGCCCGTGAGAGCATCCAGGTGCGTCGCCTCGAGCAGTTGCAGTGTCTGGCGGGTGATCCGCCGCTGTGCGGCACGGAAGACGAGAAGGAGCAGCAGCGCCACGATCACCGCTGCACTCAGGATCACGACGAGGACGTCGTTCCGGACCCTCTCGACAGCGGTGACGACGGGCCGGGCATCACGCCAGATGGCCACGACGCCCTTGACCTGGTGGTCGGCTGCGACGAGAGGGAAGTAGATTCGGATCAACTTGCCGTCGGCTGCAGGTAGCCCCGCGCCCTCGGTCGGCTCGCCGGCGAGGATGAACGCCGGTGCCGCCGAGCCCTTCAGTGCGGTTGCGAAGTCGCTTGAGTCAGGAGCGGCGGAGCCGCGCACCGTCGGATTGCTGGACAGCCGGATCGTCCCATCCGGGCTGCGAATCTCGACGAGCAGGATCTCCGATGCAGCCGCGATCGATTGCAGGCCATGCTCGACCGCCGACGTGTGTTCCGCCGACGCGGAGCCGTCGAGGTCACCTTGCGTCACGAGCCCGTTGACGAACGTTCGGACGGTCGCGGCATCACTGCTGATGATCGCGTTCGTCGCCGCGTTCGTGACGCTCTGGGCCACGAGGATCGTCTGGAACGCTGCGGTGACCCCGATGATCACCAGGAAAACGCCGAAGACGATCATGAGCAGAATCGGTCTGGGCACGGCCGGACGCGCGCCGAAAGGCAGGCGCGGCGACGCGACGTCCATGCCAGTCGTGGTCATGTGCCCAAAAGTAGGGTCCGGGGGGAGTCCCCTGCTACAAGTCAATGGTCCCGGTGAGGGCAGGACCTGGCGGGCTCAGGCGACCGATTCCACCGCCATGGCCACGGATCCGCCACCGCCCAGGCAGAGCGTCGCGAGCCCGTATCGCCCACCGCGCCGGCGCAGTTCGTGGAGCAGCGTTGCGACGACGCGGGCGCCGGATGCGCCGATCGGGTGTCCAAGCGCAATCGCACCACCGTTGACGTTCACCTTCGACCAGTCGAACCCGAGCTCCCGCCCGTCGGCCAGCGTCTGGGCGGCGAAGGCCTCGTTGATCTCCACGAGATCGAAGTCGGCGATGGCCAGGCCGGTCCGCTCGAGGAGCTTCCGCACCCCGGCGATCGGGGCGAGGAAGAGCCACTTCGGGGCGACCTCGGCCTGGGCATAGCCGACGATCCGCGCGAGTGGCTTGAGGCCGAGTGCTTCCACCGCCCGCTCGCTCGCGACCACGGTCGCCGCCGCCCCGTCGGTGATCCCGGGTGCGTTGCCCGCCGTGACCGTGCCGATCATCGCCCGCCCGCGATCCTCGCCCTCAGGCATGGCGAAGGCCGGCTTGAGCCGGGCCAGGGCCTCGATCGAGGTATCCCGGCGCGGACCCTCGTCCGTGTCCACGATCGACTCGCGGCCCTTGGCATCGCGGACCGTGACCGGTGCCATCTCGTCACGGAACCGCCCGGCATCGATGGCCGCGACGGCCCGGCGATGGCTCTCGAGTGCGAACGCGTCCTGGTCCTCGCGGGTGACCTCGTCCTTGATGGCCACGCGCTCCGCATGGGTGCCCATGTGGCAGTTCTCGATCCCGCACAACAGGCCGTCGTGGACGGTGGCGTCGATCATCGTCGCGTCACCGAGGCGCAGCCCGAAGCGTGCCCCGGGGACGAGATAGGGCGCCATGTTCATGGATTCCATGCCGCCCGCCACCGCGACCTCGGCATCGCCGGCCCGGATCTCGGCCGCGGCGAGCATGATCGCCTTGAGGCCCGAGCCGCAGACGCGGTTGATCGTCGTCGCCGACGTCGTGTCCGGGAGTCCGGCGAGGAGCGCCGCCTGGCGGGCAGGGGCCTGCCCGACGCCCGCCTGGAGGACCTGGCCCATGAGGACCTCGTCGATCGGCGTGCCCTCGGGCAGGCCCGCCCGTTCGAACGCGGCACGGATCGCGATACCGCCGAGCTCGACGGCCGGGGTGGTCGAGAGCACGCCGCCGAACTTGCCGATCGGTGTGCGCGCGGCGCTGACGATGTAGACGTGCCCGTTCGGGCCGGATGTGGACGTCTGGGTCATGGCATCGATCGTACACCGGGCGCCGCGCCGGGCCGGGACGCG
Organism: Chloroflexota bacterium; assembly: GCA_004298915.1. Classification (GTDB taxonomy): domain Bacteria; phylum Chloroflexota; class Limnocylindria; order Limnocylindrales; family CSP1-4; genus UBA5189. Next base: position 3,020 of record SCTE01000203.1, read on the forward strand.
CCCGGGTCGCGGTCGTCGAGTCGGGGCGGCCCGTGCCCGCGGGCCTCCGCCCGGGTCAGGCGCGGGCTCGGTCCATGACGGCGTCGGCCACGATCACCCGATGGACCTGGTTCGTGCCCTCGTAGATCTGGGCGCCCTTGGCGTCCCGCATGAGGCGCTCGATGCCGGTCTCCCGCGAATAGCCGCTGGCGCCGAACAGCTGGACGGCATCGGTCGCCACGCGCATGGCGGCATCCGAGGCGGTCCATTTGGCAAGCGACGACAGCTCCCCGATCGCCTCGCCGCGATCCTTGGCCCGGGCCGCCTCGTGGGTCAGGGCACGGGCCGCGGCCACCTCGCGGGCCATCTCGGCAACCATGAACCGGAGGCCCTGGAGCTCGGCCAGCGGCGCGCCGAACGCCGAGCGCTGGTGCAGGTACGCGGCAGCCTGCTCCATGGCCGACCTCGCCAGGCCGACGCAGGCGGCCGCGATCGAGATCCGGCCCTCGGCCAGCGCCGAGAGGGCGATCCGGTAACCCTGCCCCTCGTCGCCGAGGCGGCGTGCGGCGGGAACAACCGCGCCCTCGAAGATCAGCTCGGCCGCCGGACACGACCGAATGCCCATCTTCTGCTCATGGGACCCGAATCCGAAGCCCGGGGTCCCCTTCTCCACCAGAAAGGCGGTGATGCCCTTCGCGCCGAGCGCCGGGTCGATCGTCGCGAAGACGAGGTAGCGGTCCGCCTCGGGCGCGTTGGTGATCCAGATCTTGGTTCCGGTCAGGCGGTAGGCGGCGACGTCGGTGGCCGGAGCCTCGGTCGGCAGGTCCGCACCCGCGGCATCCAGGCGCACGGCGTGCGTCCGCAGCGCGGCGGCATCCGAGCCGGCGTGCGGCTCGGTCAGGCAGAACGCCCCAAGGGCCTCGCCGGCGAGCATCGGCGCGAGCCACTCGCGATGCTGCTCGTCGCTCCCGAACGTGACCACGGGGTACTGGCTGAGGATGTGCACGGACAGGGTCACCGCCGACGCCATCTCGGCCGCCCCCAATTCCTCCATGACCAGCGTCCAGCCGAGATAGCTGAACCCGGCGCCGCCGACCGATTCGGGCAGCGGTGCCGCCGTCAGGCCGAGCTCGCCCATGCCGGCGAAGAGCGACCGATCGAAACGCTGCTCCTCGTCCCGTTCGATGGCTCCCGGGGCGATTTCGCGCTGGGCGAATTCACGCGCGGTGTCGCGCAGCAGGCGTTCCTCGCTGGTGAGCCCGCCCGTACCCGGGGCGTCTGCCGTCGGCGCCACCTGCTCAGGTCCTGGGGTAGGTATGGAACCCGCGACCCGTCTTCTGCCCGAGGTGTCCGGCCTCGACGAGCGCGACCAGGCTCGCCGGCGGCTTGAAGTGCTCCTGCCCGAAGCCGTCGTACAGGACCTGCATCACGTTCAGGCAGACATCGAGGCCGATGAAGTCGGCCAGCTCGAGCGGTCCCATCGGGTGATTCAGGCCGACCCTGGCGCCGGTGTCGATGTCGGCGGCCGTCCCCGTCCCGTCTTCGAGCGCGTGCATCGCCTCGGCGAGGAGGGGCATGAGGATCCGGTTCACGACGAATCCCGGATGGTCGGCCGAGACGATGAGCTGCTTGCCGAGCGCATTGGTGAGGTCGCGGATCGTCGCCTCCGTCTCGTCGGTCGTGGCGGTCCCCCGGATCAGCTCCACGAGCGGCATCACCGGCACCGGGCTGAAGAAGTGCATGCCGACGAACCGCTCGCGCCGGGTTGGGGCAACCACCGACGCGAGCGTGTCGATCGAGATCGAGCTCGTGTTCGAGGCGAAGATCGTGCCGTGCGGGGCGATCCCATCGAGCTCCCGCCAGAGGGCCTGCTTGACCTCGACGTCCTCGAACACGGCCTCGACGATGAGATCGGCCGACGCGGCGTCGGCGAGATTCGAGGTCGTGGCCACGCGCCCGAGGATCTCGTCCCGCGCCATCGCATCGAGCTTGCCCTTCGCGACCGCGCGATCGAGGTTGCCGGCGATCCGATCGCGGCCCGCTGCCGCCCGGGCCGCGTCCGGTTCATAGAGCGTCACCCGGCACCCGATGGCCGCATGCACCTGGCCAATGCCGTGGCCCATGAGCCCGGCCCCGGCGATGAAGACGCGCTCGATCGTCATGCCGACAGCCTACCGCGAGCGTCGGGCGCGGTGTCGGGATCGCCGCGGTCCTGGTCGTGGCCCTTCGTTCGCCCGACCAGGAGGTAGGCGCTGGCGGCGGCCGCGATCAGCGCCGACACGAGGAACGTCGGGCCGTAGCCCGTGAGCCCGGCCATCAGGCCGAGGACTGCCGGGGAGACGCCGAAGGCGACGTCGAGGAACAGGCTCGTGGTGCCGACGATCGCGCCGCGTTCGGCTGGGGCGACGCCCTGGACCGACATCGCGACGATGGCCGGGAAGGTGAACGCGACACCGGCCCCGAAGATGGCGGAGCCGATCCACAGCCCGGCCTCGGTCGGCAGCAACCCGATCACGGCGAGACCGACGGCGCTCAGAACGAGCGCCGTTCCGGACAGGCGTGCCGCGCCGACCTGATCGGGAAGTCGCGCTCCGACCAGGCGCAGGCCGATGACCACGAGCGCGAAGGCGGCCAGGTACCCACCGACGCCGTCGAGCCCGCGCTGCTCGGCCATCAGCGGCAGGAACGCGAAGTAGGCGCCCATCCCCCACGCCCCGCACAGGACGAGCAGTCCGGGAATGATTCCGCGTCGGTGGAGGAGCGAGCCGGCCGCCCCTGCGACCCGCCGTTCCGCGGGTGGCAGTGTCTCGCGACTGATGCCACTCGCCGCGACCGCCAGGACGCTGATCACCGTGGCGGCGATCCAGACGAAGGAGAAACCGCCACGGCCGTTCAGCCACTCGGCAAGCACGGGCCCGACGGCGACACCGAGATACAGCGATGTCGAGATGAGGCTCAGCGCCTCACCCCGTCGATGCTCCGGCGCCAGGTCGGTCGCGGCGGCCAAGGCGGCCACGAAGAACAGCGCCTCGGCCGCGCCCAGCAGGAGGCGCATGACGATCAGGAGAGCAATGCTGTCGGCGACGAGGTGTCCGGCCGCCGCGACGACCTGGAGTGCCGCGCCGATGATCAGGAGCCGCCGCCGGCCGCCGGTGTCCGCCCATCGGCCGGCGAACGGACGCAGGAGCAACGAGGAGACGCTGAACGAGCCGATCACCAGGCCGACGGCGAAGTCCGAACCCCCGAGCGGTCCGGCCGTATAGCGCGGCGTCGTCGGCAGGAACATCCCGCTCGCCACGAAGAACGCGAACACCGAGACCGAGATTCCGAGGAAGGCCGGCGTCATCAGCCGGGCCTCCGAACCGCGCATCACGAGCGCAGGGAGGCGAGCAACCGATCGACGGCCGTGAACGGATCGAGCTGGTGATCCGCGACGGCCCGGAGCACGGACTGCGTGGCATCGCGACGATGGGGCTCCGACAGGGCCGCCCGGGTCCGGT
>SCTE01000204.1 GCA_004298915.1 Chloroflexota bacterium
TATGGTGGAAACCCCGTCGCCTGTGCCGCGGCGCTCGCCGTGCTCGACACCATCGAGTCCGAGAGCCTCGTGGCCAATGCGGCGGCTCGCGGGGCTGAATTGACGGCGGGGCTCAATCGGCTCAAAGCCGAGGACGAGCGCATCGGCGACGTCCGGGGACCCGGACTCATGGTCGGCGTGGAGTTCGTCGCGGATCGCGTCACGAGGGTCCCTGATGGGGCGCTCGTGGATCGCCTCGTCGCCAGGGCCGCGGACCTCGGCCTGCTGGTGCTGTCCTGCGGCGCAGAGCACCAGGTGGTCCGCTGGATTCCGCCGATCGACGCGACACGCGCCGAAATCGCCGAGGGACTCGAGATCTTCGGCGAGGCGCTGCGGACGGCCTGACCGCCGTCCGCGATGATGCCGGCGGGTCTCGCCCGCCGCGAGCTGCCTAGCGGTTCTGGTGAAGGAAGCGCAGGACGTCCTGGAGCCGGAACCGACGATCGCCGCGCTTGCAGACCCGGTAGAACGGGAGTTCGCCGCGGTCGCCAAGTCGCTTCACCGTGTTGACGTGGAGATGGAGCATCTCCGCGACTTCGGTGGCGGTGAGCATGGGTCCCAGTTCGTTGACTGCCATCGAGGCCATTGCCATGGTCGCCTTTCGATCATCGTGATGCGGGCCGCTCGGGTTCCGTCCAGTGGGAGCGGGTGCGGTCCGGCTCGTTGCTGACAAGAACGTACGGGTGCGCACGGGTTGAGGGAAGCCGTACTTCGGTTCGTCGGACATCAGTACCCATGGCCCACGGAGCTCGGCAGTGGCGCTCGGCAGCCCGGTCGCCGCGGCGAGGTCCCTCGCGATCCTGGATCCGTCACACGCGCGGCCGGACGTGCAATCGGAACCGATGTGGCGCCGATTCGCGGTGCAGAATGTCCGGTCTGGGACGCACCTGTGCCGGCAGCAGACACCCACCCCATGGCGTCGCGGCGCAGCGGTCGCCCCGAGGAGCAGGCAATGGCGAAGTTCATGTTTCACGGGTCCTACACAGCGTCCGGCGCGGCCGGCGTGCTCAAGGACGGCGGGTCCGGCCGGATGAAGGCACTCGACGCCCTCGCGGCCAGCGTCGGAGGCTCGATCGAGTCGGCCTACTGGGCTCTGGGGACCGAGGACTTCTACATCACCGTGGAGCTGCCGGACAACAAGGCCGCGGCGGCGCTGAGCCTGACCGTCGCGGCCAGCGGTGCGGTGCGGATCTCCACGGCCGAGCTGTTCTCCGCCGCCGATGTCGACGAGATCGCGAGCCGCCGGGTCACCTACCGAGCGCCGGGCGCCTGACGCGCCTGATCACGCTTCTGAGCGGAAGGTGGCGCCCCCGGCAGGATTCGAACCTGCGACCTTCCGCTTAGAAGGCGGCTGCTCTGTCCACTGAGCTACGGGGACTGGCTCAACTCTACCCCAGGGTTCCCGCACGCTACGCTAGTCCGATGGCACCACCGGCATCCTGGATCGCGTCTCGTCCCGAGATTTCCGTCGAGGATGCCGCGGCCGCCCTGCGCCGATGGTGGGGCCTCGACGGCGACCTCGAGGACCTGCCGAGCGAGCGCGATCGGAACCTGCTCGCCCGCGGCCGGGACGGAACGCCGACGCACGTGCTCAAGATCGCGAACCTCGACGAACGGGCCGATTTCCTCGCCTGCCAGGACCTCGCGATGGCCCGGTTGGCGGACGCGGACGTGCCGGTCCAGCGGGTCCTGGCCGCGATCGATGGCCGCGACCTCATTCCGCTCGGCGACCCGGGTCCGCCGCTCGCCCGCGTGCTGACGTGGCTGCCTGGCAGGACGCTCGCGTCGGTCCAGGACCCATCGTCGGACCTGCTGACCGACCTCGGGGCCGTGATGGGCCGCTGCGCGACCGCGCTGCTCGACTTCGATCATCCGGCGGCGCATCGTGAGTTCCCGTGGGATGTCCTGCGCGCGCCCGCGGTGATCGGCGGGGTGATCGACGAGGTCGCCGACCCCGACCGGCGGACACTCCTCGAGTCTGTGCTGGATCGACTCAGAGCCGACCTCGTTCCGCGGCTCTCGACGCTCCGCCGAAGCGTGATCCAGAACGACGCCAACGACCACAACGTCCTCGTGAGCGACGACGGGCGTCGCGTCGTCGGGCTCCTCGACTTCGGCGACATGATCCATTCGATCACCGCCCACGAGGCGGCCGTCGCCTGCGCCTACGCAATGCTCGGCCGGGACGAGCCGCTGGATGTCATGCAGTCGATCATCCGGGGCTTCGCGGGCGAGTGTCCGCTCACCGCCGACGAGGTCGACGCCCTTCCCCAGCTGGTCATCGCCCGCCTCGCCACGAGCGTGGCGATGTCCGCACGACAGGGCCGGCTGTCGGACGATCCGTACCTCCGGGTCTCCGAGGCCCCGGCCTGGGACCTGCTCGCCCGCCTCCATGCGCTGGCACCCTCCGAGCTCCGAGCCGCCTCGTGCG
>SCTE01000205.1 GCA_004298915.1 Chloroflexota bacterium
GTCCCGATGACCTTGCCGTCCTTGCCCTCCCTCGCGTAGGCGGGCATGCCGTAATAGGTCTTCGGGACAAGCGACGGCACGGCGCCGGTGACGATCGCGTGGATGCGCTGGGCCATCGCCCGGTCGTCGGTCGGCATCCTGGCAATGGCTCCCATCAGGTCCTCGAGGCCCGCGGCCCGCTCGGCGGCCGGGTCGCGTGTCGACGACGCCTTGCGCTCGCGCGCGCTGGCCTGCATCGCGGCGCGCTCCTCCTCGGTCCAGATCCTGTCGGCGTCGCGGGTCCGGTATTTCGATGCGTTCGCTGCCTTGGCTGGCATGTCCGTTTCTCCTGTGCTCGAGGTGGTCAGGCCGTCGGCTTCCGGGCGGCCTTGCCCTGCTGGAGGATCCGGATCGGGTTCCCGAACGGATCTCGAAGGCCCATATCGATGCCGTAGAAATGCTCGGTTGGCTCCTGCGTGAAATCGGAGACTCCCCGTTCGCGGAGTTCGTCATAGAGGCCCCGAGCATCGTCCGTGATGAACACGAGGCCGCCCAGCGCCCCCTTCGTCACGAGCTCCCGGAGCTGCGCGGCCGTGGCTTCGTCGTGCAGCGGCGGGCCTGGCTGCTCGAGCGACACCTCGGTGCCTTCCTGGCCGGGAACCCGAATCGTCAGCCAGCGGTAGTCGCCCTGGCGAATGTCATTGCCCTTTTCAAGCCCGAGCTTGGTGACATAGAAATCGAGCGCCTCGTCCTTGTCGAGGACGTAGATCGAGGCGACGTTGAGCCTGGTGATCATGTCGCTGGTGCTCCTCGTGATCCGATGTCGATACCACGCACGCTACGGGCGGGTCGCCAGGTCCGCTTCTCCAAAACTGCTCATTGCCGTGTTCCTCCCACGGGCCGCCGGTGGTCGCATCGCGGCGAGCTGGACACAGTGCGGCGCGACGATCGGGCCATGACCTCGCCGATAGCCTGACGGCGTCTCGCCCACGATCTCGCGGAAGGTCCGGCTGAAGGTGCCGAGGCTCGTGAAGGCGACATCGAAGCAGATGTCGGTGACGCTGCGCTCGCTCTCGCGGAGCAGGAACATGGCGCGCTCGACCCGTCGGCGGACAAGGTAGCGGTGCGGAGTCTCGCCGAAGACCGCACGGAAACTCCGGCTGAAATGGGCCGGCGAGATGTGGGCAACCGACGCCACCGCGCGGACATCCAGAGGCTCGGCGTACGCGCGGTCCATGGCGTCGCGGGCGCGCAGCAGGCGCCGATTGAGATCCTCGGTCTCGCGACTCACCCGACAACGCTACGCGATGCCGGGCGATCGTTCCATGTCCTAGCTGTGATTCACGAATAGGTTGTTGACAAGCGAGAGCCTCCCGAGGCTCGGTGTGGGTGTTCAGCTCACATCGAACGGGAGGCTCTCGTGGCACATCGTAGGGCGAAGCTGACGGTG
>SCTE01000206.1 GCA_004298915.1 Chloroflexota bacterium
CTGGCGGCGTTGCCGTCCGCGCCTACACGCGACCGGGGGGCCTCGATCGGACCCGGGTGATCGCCCAGGTCAGGCACGCCATCAGGGGGATCGGCGACCAGGTCGGCGTGGCCTACCCGTGGCCGTCATTCACCGTCGCCGAGACGGCCGGCGGCTACGGCATGGAATCACCGGCGATGATCTGGATTCCGCGACCGACCACGCGGGCCAATCTCGCCTACCTCGTCCATCACGAGACCGCCCATCAGTGGTTCTACGGCCTCGTCGGCAACGACCAGCAGGGAGAGCCTTTCGCCGACGAGGCGGCGGCGGACTACGTCGCGCGGACCGTCCTCGGGATCCGGCGGGCGAGCCGATGTGCCGTGGCGCCGCTCGATCGGGCGATCACCCGCTACTCCCAGGCGTGCTACTACGAGGTCGTCTACATCCAGGGCGGGAACGTGCTCGACGAGCTGCGGCGGAAGATGGGCACGGCCACGTTCTGGACGGCGATCGGTGGCTATCTGGCCGACCACCGGTTCGGGCTGGCAGGCACGCGGACGCTCCTCGATGCGCTCGTGAAGGCAAGCCCGGTCGACCTCGGTCCGATCCTCCGGGCCCGGTTCCCGGCGCTGTACTGATCCCCGGCTGGATGGCCCCGGCGCCCGTTCGCCGGCCCGTACCGCAGCATCGCGCCGGGTCGTTGCCCGGGCGGTGCGCTAGCTGTCGCCGGGTCGACGGCCCACGAGCCACCACGCAGCGGGGAACGCGGCGGCAGCCAGGGCGAGCTTGAGGATCTCGGCTCCGAGGAAGGGCGTGAGCCCATTCGCGATGGCAAAGTCCAGTGGCTGGCTCGCGGAAATGGGCGGCCCACTGGCCACGATCGCGAGCCATGGGACGCCGATGGCGAAGATGACCACGTCGCCGATGAGCATCGCACCGACCGCTCCACGCAGGTTGCGATCCCAGCCGAGCTCGGCGAGCCGCCCCACGAGCGCACCGGCGAGGATGAATCCGATGAGGTAACCACCAGTTGTCCCCGACACGATCTCCCAGCCGTGCTTGGCGTCCGCGAAGACCGGCAGGCCGACGATTCCGAGGAGCAGGTAGAGCGATGTCGCGGCGATTCCTCGCCGGAACCCCAGGGCCCCGCCGGCGAGCAGGACGGCGAAGGTCTGCCCCGTGAACGGAACCGGATTGCCCGGCAGGTAGAACCGCACCTGCGCGGCGGCCGCGATCAGCAGCGTGCCGAGCAGGATCAGTGCGAGATGGCGCAGCCGGACGCCGATTCCGTCCGACACGCGAACAGGTACGAGAAAGTCCGCAATCGTGATTCCGCGCTCACCGGCCGCCGAGCGGTCCAGGCGCGGTACCGAGATGGTCATCCACTCCTCCACACGCGGATCCCGGCCGCGGGCGCCGAGTCTAGCAGACGTCCGGCCACGATCTGAAGGGCCGAAGTCAGAATGATTCGGGCGATTCGACCCGGGCCCTCGGCCCCGTGCTCGAGGGCTCCTGCGCGGCGGCGTGGCCCCGCGGGGTGGTCCCGCGGCGTGGGCCTGGCTAGCTGAACTGCAAGGACCGGATGATCGACACCCGCGCCGCGACGACGGACGGGTAGTACGACGCGACGATCGAGCACGAGATCCCGAGCACGCCCGCCAGGGCCATCGAGCCCCACGGCAGGACCGGCGACCTCCCGAGGTCACCCGAGAACTGGAGCAGGATGGCGCCGATGCCGAGCCCCACCAGGATGCCCAGGACGCTGCCCGCCAGCCCGAGGACGATCGCTTCGGTCACGACCATTCGCGAGGCCTGGCGTCGCGTCATCCCGATGGCTCGAAGGACCCCGAGCTCGCGCACCCGCTCCAGCACGCCCATCCCGAGGGTGTTGACGATCCCGAGCGCGGCGACGAGCAGGGCGATGAGCGAGAACGCGTCGAACAGGCCGAAGACGCGGCCGAGGGCGTCGACCACCGCCCCCTCGATCCGGGTCAGCGGATTGGCCTCCAGCGCGTAGGTGGCTGCGAGGGTTTCGACCGCCGCACGTTCGGCGGGGGTCGCCCCGGGCACGAACCGGACCGCGAACACGTCCGCGCCGGTGACGCCGATGGGACCCGAGGCATCGGGCCACCCGACGAGGATCGCCTCGCCGCCACCGCTCGGGAGGGACCGGCTGACGATCCCGGCGATCCGCAGGTCGAGGGTTGCCCCGTCGCCGAGCGCGACGCCGATGGAATCGCCGACGGCCAGGTCGAGCCTCCGCGCCGCTGCCTCGGGCAGGATCGCGGCACCCCCGGTATCGAGGGCGCGCAGGGCCGTCGCCCGGTCACCATCCAGGAACGTGAGCCGGCCGTCGGACAGAAAGTCAGCGCCGACGATCGCGGCGGCGTCGATCCGAACGCCGTGATAGGCGAGATCGAACGTGGCGATCGGCGAGACCGAACGAACGCCCGGCAGTGCAGCAAGCTCGCCCTGCGCCGGCTCGGTGCGTCCCACCCGCCGAATGCTCGTCAGGACCTCGTCGCCAGGCACGACATCGGCAAGCCACGCCGTCGCCCGATGGCGGGCGGCATCGGCCGTCCACCCGAGCGCCACGACCATGGCCAGCCCGATCACGAGGGCCCCGAGGGTCAGGGCGGTCCGGCTACGGTCACGGGCCATCGATCCTCGAGCGAGGCGCTCCTCGAGGCGCAGGATGAGCGAGATGGGCAGGCCGATGATCCGGGCCAGGGGCGGCAGCACGAGCGGTGTCGCGAGCGTTGCCACGAGCAGGACCCCGTACACGACGATGGCCCGGTCGGCGCCGATGGATCCGGACGCCGGGGGCCAGACGAGCAGCGCGAGCACGGCCACGAACCCGAGGACGGCCGTCAGCCAGATCAGGCGGCCCCGGCGCGCCGCGGGTACGTCGAACCGCGCACGGAGGGCTTCGACCGGCGAGATGCGCGAGGCACGGATGGCCGGCTCCATGGCGCCGGCAGTCGTGACACCCAGCCCCACCAGGAACGCGAGCGCCAGGCTGCCCGCGCTCAGCGGATCCACCTGGGCCGCGAATCCGGTGAGGGCCCGGATCGAATTCGCCATCAGGGCCCCGAGCCCGGCGCCGACCAGCAGCCCGAACAGCGACCCGAGGACCCCGAGGATCGCGGCGCCGACGAGGACGAACCGGATGATCTGGCCACGGGTGGCGCCGGCCGCCCGGAGCAGCCCGACCTCGCGCGCGCGCTCGCTGACGGTCATCGAGATCGTATTGATGATCAGGAAGGCGCCGACGAACAGGACGATCGCGGCAAGCCAGGCGGTGGTCGCCTGGAAGTCGGCGGTCGAGGCCCGCAGGCCGGCCGCCAGGTCGGCCGGCGTAGCGAGCACGTACGGCTCGGTCGTGATGACCTCGGCCAGGCGATCCGCTGCCGCCTGCGATGGCGTTCGATCGGCCAGCACGACGTCGACCCGGGTCACCCCGGTGAGCCGGAAGATGGTCCGGGCGACGTCGATCGGGACGAAGACGGTCCGACCGCCCGCCTCCGCGATCGGACCCGATCCGGCCACGATGCCGACGACCCGGAGATGGGTCGGAGCACCTGCGCCCAGCACGGTCAGCTCGGACCCGAGGGCATAGCCCTCAGCGGTTGCGAGCGCCTCGGTGATGACGGCCGATCGCTCGTCGGCGCGGAGGAGGAGCGCCCCGCCGACCAGCTCGAGCGGGTGCACCGTCGGGTAGGTCGTTGGGTCGATTCCGACCACGGTCACGGTCCCCGGGTTCGTGCCCGACACACCCGACAGGAACGTCCGGCGTTCCACGATGGGCGCCGCCACGGACACGCCGTCCATCGTCCGGATGGCCTCGACGGTGGCGTCGGACAGGCCCCGCTCCAGGAACGCCGAGACGCGCAGGTCGGCGTTGCCGACCAGGTCCCTGACGGTCCGGTTGATCGCGGCCTCGAGCCCGGCCCCGAGCGTCAGCGACGCCGACAGGACGCCGACCCCGAGCGCAACCCCGAGGATGGTCAGGAGCGATCGGAGCGGACGCGCGGTCAGCGTCCGGGCGGACAGCCGGCTCAGGCCCACGCTCGCCTAGAGCCCGATCTGGGCGAGCCGGGCGATGAGCGGGGCCGCCGAGTGGTCCTGCCGCCGGCCCAGGGTGATCTCGTCGGTGATCCGCCCGTCGCCGATGACCAGGACGCGGTCCGCATACGCGGCGGCGCGCGCGTCGTGGGTCACGAGGACGATGGTCTGGGCCGAGGCCTCGGCGGTCAGCCAGAGCGCCTCGAGGATCTCGCCACCGGTCGTGTAGTCGAGGTTGCCGGTCGGTTCGTCGGCGAAGAGGACCGACGGCTTCGTGACGAGGGCTCGCGCGACCGCCACGCGCTGCTGCTCCCCCTGTGACAACTGGTCGGGCCGGTGCCGTTCCTTGCCGGTGAGCTCGACGAGCGAGATGACGTCCCGAATCCGCTCCCGGAGCTCGCCCCGGCCGGCATCGAGGCCCGCGATCGTGAACGGGAGCCCGATGTTCTCGATCACGCTGAGCAGCGGAATGAGGTTGAACGCCTGGAACACGAACCCGGTGCGCTCGCGGCGGAGCTTCGTTGCCTCATCGTCGGACAGCCGGCTGATGTCCCGGCCCTCGAAGACGACGGATCCGCTCGTCGGCCGGTCGAGCCCGGCCAGGAGCTGGAGGAGCGTGCTCTTGCCCGATCCGGAGGGCCCCATCAGGGCGAGGAATTCGCCGGCCTGGACCTCGAGCGAGACGCCGCGGAGGGCCTCGACCTGGGTCGCCCCGAGGTCGAATTGCTTCGTCAGGTCACGCGCCTCGAGGATCGCCGGCATCGGGCCTCCGTGTCGTGGGTCGGGAGCGGGTTGTCCCGAAGTGTACCGATCGGCCGCGCGATGGGCCGCCGTTCCGATCCGGCAGGGGCGTGGCGCGTGGGGCCATCGGTCGCCTCGCGGGCGTGGCCATGCGGAGCCGATCAGCGGCCGAAGTAGGCCCCCGCGACGTCACCGACGATCGTGTCGACGAGGTTCCCGGCGAACGGCGAATCGACGACCCGCAGGCCGAGCGCGGTGCCGTCGCCGCCGTCCGGCGGCCGGGAATCCGGTGCGGGCTCCAGTGAGGGCACCGGGGCCGGGAAGCCACCCGGCAGGCCGGGGGTTCGGGAACCGAGGGCGCCGAGCACCTCGGACGGATCGAGGTCGGCCGTCGGCGATGGCGTCGGGGCGAGGGTCGGGACCGGCGTGGGCACCGCGGTCGGCGGCGGCGTGACCCGGGCGGCCGCAGTCGGTCGGGGAGTCGCCTTGGGCGTCGGCTTCGGGGTCGGTTTCGGCGTCGGCTTCGGGGTCGGCTTCGGCGCCGTCCCGCATTTCGTCGCGAACAGGACGGTCCACATGTGCTTGTCGTTGACGCCCTGGTAGGCGCCGATGCCGATCACGGTCCACGTCCCGAGGATGTTGGCGCGATGTCCGGCCGAGCCCATGAACCCGTCCTGGATCGTCTGGGTCGCGACGTCGTCGGGGAAGTTGTTGGTCCCGATGTTCTCGCCCGCCGCGACGTAGCAGTAGCCGATTCGCTTCAGCTCGTCGAAGACCTTGGTCCCGTTGGGCGGAATCGAGTGACTGAAGTAGTCGCGATCGATCATGTCCTTCGATCGCCATCGAGCGACGCTCGCGAGGGTCGAGTCGACCTTCAGGGCCGGCAGGCCGGCCGACGCCCGTGCCTGGTTCGTGAGCTGCACCAGGAGCGCCTCGTCGGTCGATGAGAAGCTGTTGTCGCTCCAGGCGAAGACGAGGCCCGGGGTGGCAAGCGTCAGGACGAGGGCGAGCAAGGCGGCAACGCCCTGCAGCGGGCGGCCGGCACGGACCGGGCGGCGGGGTTCCTGACGGGTGGCGATCGACATGACCTCGTCCTGGGGCGTGGGGATGGACCGGCTGGCCCCCGACCAACCGGTCTCACCACGAACGGTAGGGAGGCCGCCGGCCCAGCGGCCCCGTCCCTTGGTCCCGTTGCCCATGGGCACGAGGTACCAGTGCCCGCACCTGTCCGCACCTCACCGCACGTGACCGGGCAGCCCGGGCGGCCGCGACGGCCCCGGGCCCGGCCCGCGCGACGGCAGCCGGCGGGTCGCCGGGAAGCCCGCCCGGCTTCGGGTACACTTCCCGATCTCGCGGTCGCTCTGGCGATCGTGCCGCGGTGGCCTTAGCTCAACCGGCAGAGCAGCGGATTGTGGTTCCGCAGGTTATGGGTTCGACCCCCATAGGCCACCCCATTCCCTCAGGCGGCCGCCCGGCGGAGGTGAGGCCTGCCCGCACGAACCGAAGGGATCATCGATGACCCAGATCGCCTTTGACGCGTTCGATGCGGTGACGTTCGACTGCTACGGGACGCTCATCGACTGGGAGGCCGGCCTCCTCGCCGGGTTGCGCGCGTTCCTCGACCCGCGCGGCGTCGATGCCTCGGACGAGGTCCTCCTCGAGGGCTACGCAGCGACCGAGGCCGAGCTCGAACGGGGCCCGTATCTGACCTATCGGGTGATCCTTGGCCGTGGCCTCGCCGCCGTCGGGGCGGCCCATGGGCTCGTCCCATCGGCCGCCGAGGTCGACGCCTTCGGCGGATCGGTCGCCGACTGGCCGGCCTTCCCCGATTCCCCCGCCGCACTCGCGCGCCTCGCGACGCGCTTCCGGCTCGGCGTCCTGACCAACTGCGACGACGACCTGTTCGCCGCCTCGAACCGGCGCCTCGGCGTTGCCTTCGACTGGGTCGTCACCGCCGAGCAGGCGCGTGGCTACAAGCCGCGGATCGCCAACTTCGAGCTGCTCTTCGAGCGGGTCGGGCTGCCCAGATCGCGCATCCTCCACGTCGCCCAGAGCCTGTTCCATGACCACGTGCCGGCAAAGCAGCTCGGCCTGACCACGGTCTGGATCGACCGCCGGAACGGGCGGCCGGGATCCGGCGCCACGCCCCCGGCCGTGGCCGTGCCGGATGCGACGTTCCTCGACATGGCGTCGTTCGCGGAGGCGGCGACGAGGTCCTGACTCGTCGGACGGGTGTACGATGGCCCGGTCCGGAAACGGCTCGTACGGGACCGTCCACGTTCGCGCCCTGCGCGACAGGATGCATGGGTCCGCGATGCCGCCCCGGTCGGAGGTATCACATGGCAACCGTCACGTTCGACAACGTGAGCAAGCGGTACGGCGACGTCACGGCCGTCCGCGACCTTTCCCTCGAGATCCAGGATGGCGAGTTCATGGTCCTCGTCGGGCCATCGGGCTGCGGCAAGACCACCAGCCTGCGGATGATCGCCGGACTCGAGGAGATTTCCGACGGAACCCTGAAGATCGGTGATCGGGTCGTCAACGACGTCCCGGCCAAGGATCGCGACATCGCGATGGTCTTCCAGAGCTACGCCCTGTACCCGCACATGAGCGTGTACGACAACATGGCGTTCGGGCTCAAGCTCCGCAAGGTCCCCAAGTCCGAGATCGAGAAGCGGGTGGCCGATGCCGCCGCGATCCTGAGCTTGGAGCCGTTCCTGAAGCGCAAGCCGAAGGAGCTGTCCGGCGGCCAGCGCCAGCGCGTCGCCCTCGGGCGAGCCATCGTCCGCGAGCCCGCGGTCTTCCTGATGGACGAGCCCCTGTCCAATCTCGACGCCAAGCTGCGCGTCCAGACGCGCGCCGAGATCGCCCGACTGCACCAGCGGATGGGCACGACCTTCGTCTACGTCACCCACGACCAGGTCGAGGCGATGACGATGGGCACCCGGATCGCGGTCATGGCCGACGGCCTGCTCAAGCAGGTCGGCACGCCCAAGGAGCTGTACGACAGCCCGAAGAACCGATTCGTGGCCGGCTTCATCGGCAGCCCGTCGATGAACTTCGCGGCGGTCGAGCTGGCCGATGGCCAGCTCAGGGGCGGCGGCCTCGACATTGCCCTCCCGGCACGCCTCCAGAAGGCGGTCGAGGCATCCGGCCACCGGACGTTCGACGCCGGCTTCCGGCCGGAGCACCTCGAGATCGGCGGGACGGGCGAGGGCCTGACCATCCACGCCAAGGCCGACGTCGTCGAGTACCTGGGCAATGACGAGCTCCTGCACGTCACGGTCCCCGGGCACGACGGCGACGTGATCGCCCTGGTCCCCGCGACGAACAACGTTCGCCCGGGCGATTCGGTCGACCTGCACCTGCCGGCCGCGAAGCTCCATCTCTTCGAGACGGAGTCCGGCAGCGCCATCGTCACCGACGCCGCCTGATCCGTTCGTGACGCGCGAGCACGGCGCCGGCGGCGATCCACATCCCGCCGACGACCGGCTCCGCGAGACGGTGACCGCGTCGCGGACGGTCCATCGGGGCCACTACCTCGAGGTCCGCGTCGACGACATCGCCACGCCCGGTGGCGGCACGAGCACGCGCGACATCGTCGCCCACCCGGGCGCGGTGGCAATCGTGGCCCTGGACCCGAACGACGCGGTCCTCATGGTCCGTCAGTTCCGGCTGGCCGCCGGTCGAACCCTGCTCGAGATCCCGGCCGGGACCCTGGACCGGGTCGATGGTGGTGGTGTCGAGGACCCGGACCTCGCGGCACCGCGCGAGCTCGAGGAGGAGACCGGGTTCCGGGCGGGATCCTGGGAGCACCTCGGGGCGTTCTGGACCGCACCCGGATTTGCCACCGAACTGATGCACCTGTACCTGGCTCGGGATCTCGTGCCTGCCCACGAGAACCGGCTCGGGCCCGACGAGGACGAGCGCCTCGAGCTG
>SCTE01000207.1 GCA_004298915.1 Chloroflexota bacterium
GGAACGGACCGTGGGTACGCGCCCATCGGGCCACGAGGCCGTCGAGGGCGGCGGCAGCCGGCGCCAGGAACGCCTCCGGAACGCCGGCCGGCGGCACCGCGCCGACCCCATCGCGATACCGCGCGACATCCTCGATGGCGATCCAGCGTTCCTCGCCGCCGACCCGGAGGCTGACGGCCCGTCGGGTCGATCGCAGCTCGTCGAGCCACGGCCGGGCGACCGGTCGGCCGCCGTCGACGCGGGCATCGACCTCGACATCGGTCAGGTCGCCGAGGCGTCGGAGCAGGTCGTGGACCTGGTCGAGCGTTCCGGCGTGCCGGTCGTCCGCCAGGGCCTGGAGGGACAGTTCCAGATCGGCGAGGGCGTCGCCGTCGAGCAGCTCCCGGAGCTCCTCCTGGCCCAGCAGCTCGCGCAGCAGGTCCCGGTCGAGCGCCAGCGCCCCGGCTCGTCGCTCGGCGAGCGGCGCATCGCCCTCGTACATGTAGGCCGCGACGTAATCGAACAGCAGGGACGAGGCGAATGGAGAGGCCCGCGTCGTCTCGACCGCGTGGATGACGATCTCCCGACGCTCCACGGCCCGCAGGACCTCACGGAGCGCCTCGAGGTCGAAAACGTCGCTCAGGCACTCGCGGTAGGTCTCGACGAGGATCGGGAAGCTGCCGTGGCGCGACGCGACCGCGAGGAGGTCGGCGGAGCGCTGGCGCTGTTGCCAGAGTGGCGTCCGCGTCCCGGGCCGGCGGCGCGGGAGGAGCAGCGCACGCCCGGCGTTCTCGCGGAACCGCGAGGCGAACAGGGCCGAGCCGCCGACGGTCTCGACCACCAGGTCCTCGACCTCATCGGAAGCAGGGAACAGGAGCGCCTCGATCTCGGCCAGCCGGGCCAGGGATCCATCGCCCTCGCCCTCGGGCAGCCGGATCGCGATCCCATCATCGGACCAGATCGTTTGCGCCTCGATCCCCAGTCGATCCCGGAGCCGCTGCTCGATGGCCAGGGTCCACGGCGCGTGGATCCGCCCGCCGAACGGGCTGAGGATCACGAGGCGCCAGTCGCCGAGCTCGTCGCGGAAGCGCTGGACCACGATCCGCCGGTCGGTGGGCAGCGCACCGGAGACCTCGAGCTCCTCGTCGAGGTAGGCGAGGAGGTTGCGCGCGGCCAGCTCGTCGAGGTCGTGGGCGCCGCGGAAGCGCTTCGTTGCTGCCGCTCGGCCCCGTGCACCTCGCCCAAGATCCTGTTCCGCCTCGCGGACGAACGCGCCGATGGCACGGCCCAGCTCGATCGGCCGGCCGACCGCATCGCCCTTCCAGAACGGCAGCTTGCCCGGGACCCCCGGTGCCGGCTGGACGATGACCCGATCGGGCGTGATCTCGAGGATCCGCCAGCTGCTCGCGCCGAGGACGATGACATCGCCGTGCATCCCGGCCCGGAGCTCGTAGACCATCTCCTCGTCCAGCTCGCCGACGCGTCGGCCCGGCGTGCCCGGCTCTCCGGCCAGGAAGACCCCGAACAGCCCCCGGTCCGGGATCGTGCCGCCCGACGTCACGGCGAGCACGCGCGCGTCCCTGCGACCCTCGACGACATCGCTGACGCGGTCCCACACGACCCGCGCCTTGAGCTCCGCGAATTCGTCCGACGGGTACGCCCCGGCCAGCATGCCGAGGACCGCCTCGAGCGCATCGCGGGAGAGGGTCTCGAACGGCGCCGCGCGGGTAACCGTCGCGAGGAGATCGCTCACCGTCCATGGCTCCATGACCGTCATCGCCACGAGCTGCTGGGCCAGGACATCGAGCGGGTTGCGCGGCAGGATCGTCGTCTCGATGGCCGCCTCGTGCATCCGGCCGACGACGACCGCCGCCTCGAGGAGGTCGCCCCGGAACTTGGGGAAGACGACGCCCCGGGACGGCTCGCCGACCTGATGGCCGGCACGCCCGACGCGCTGGAGCCCCGACGCCACGCTGGTCGGCGATTCGACGAGGATCACGAGATCCACCGCGCCCATGTCAATCCCGAGCTCGAGGCTGCTGGTCGCCACGAGCGCGGGCAGCCGCCCGTCCTTGAGCGCCTCCTCGATCTCGAGGCGTTGTTCACGGGCGATGCTCCCGTGATGGGCCCGGACGAGATCCTCGCCGGCGAGGTCGTTCAGCCGGTGCGCCAGGCGCTCCGACAGCCGGCGCGAGTTGGTGAAGACGATCGTGCTCCGATGCGAGCGGATGAGCTCGAGGATGCGGGGATGGATCGCCGGCCAGATGCTCGTCCGGAGGTCGTCCCGCCAGGCCGGCGCATCCGGGCTCGTCTCGGCGCCGCGGTCGGGCTGCGCCTGCGCGAGCTCGCCGAGGCGGCTCATGTCCTCGACCGGGACGACGACCTCGAGGTCGAGGATCTTCCGCGTCCCGGTATCCACGATCCGGACCTCGCGCCCCGGCCCGATGCCGCCCAGGAACCGGGCGATGGTCTCGAGCGGTCGTTGCGTGGCCGACAGGCCGATCCGCTGGAGGGCTGGAGCGCCGTCGGCCCGGATCGCCTCGAGGCGCTCGAGCGACAGCGCGAGGTGCGCACCGCGCTTGCTCCCGGCGATCGCGTGGACCTCGTCGACGATCACCGTCTCGACCTGGCGGAGCGTGTCGCGGGCCGCCGAGGTCAGGAGCAGGTACAGGCTCTCGGGGGTCGTGATGAGGATGTGGGGCGGCGTGGCGGCGAGCCGGCGTCGGTCCTCCTGCGGTGTGTCGCCGGTTCGCGACGCGATCGAGATGGCCGGGGCGGGCTCGCCAAGCTGCTGGGCGGCGAGGGCGATCCCGTGGAGGGGCGCCCGGAGGTTGCGCTGGATGTCATAGGCGAGGGCCTTGAGGGGCGAGACATACAGGACCCGGACGTGTCCCGGTGCCGTCCGCGTCGGCGGCGGCGACGGGTCGCGGGCGAGGCGATCCAGGCACCATAGGAACGCCGCGAGCGTCTTGCCGCTCCCGGTGGGTGCGTGGATGAGCGTGTGATGGCCCGCCGCGATCGCCCTCCAGCCACCGGCCTGGGCCGGTGTCGGCGCCTCGAACGCCCCCTCGAACCAGGCACGGACGGCCGGCGCGAAGGGCGCCAGGGGATCGGTCGGTTCGGTGGTGCCGGCTGGTTCGGACTTCGCTCTCACAGGTCCCGGAGTGTACCTCCGGAGCGGCTATTCGATCACATGTTCTAAACGTCACGCCCCATGGGCGTTGTGCTCGGACCCGGGCCATATGACCCGCCGGGAGTGACCAACCGGCCCGAGTGAGCGTGCCATCCGACCGTAGGAACGCGTCAACGGCCGCACGAAGATGGGTCCAGACAAGGACCAGAGGCCCCGAATGAACACCGTCGAGCTGGTCCCGACGGTAAGCGAAGGGATGCGAGAGATGATGAACTTCAGGAAGTGGGCAACGCCCCTGGCGCTGCTGGCAGCCGCCCTGGTCTTCTGGATGGAGATCCCGGTGACCGAGGTCCGCCCCGAGACCCTGGGCGGCGATTCGCTCCGCTCGATCGTGACCGTGGTCTTCTGGATCCTGGCCATCGTGGTGGTGGCCCTCTTCTTCAGCGATCGGAACCAGCCGGATGCCGAAGTGGTCGAGGTCGAGGGTCCGGCCTTCACCCGGTTCCTGTTCAGCAACACGCGGGCCGGCCTGTTCTGGCTGCCGATCCGCCTGTTCCTTGGCTTCTCGTGGATCGAGGCATCGCTCCACAAAATCTCCGACGGCGGCAAGGGCTGGCTCGACGGTGGCGCTGCCCTCCAGGGCTACTGGCAGAATGCCGTGTCCATCCCCGAGAAGGGCCGCCCACCGATCTCGTTCGAGTGGTACCGCGACTTCATCAACCTCCTCCTGAACAACGACGCGCAGACCTGGTTCGCCCCGCTCATCGCCTTCGGCGAGCTCGCGGTCGGCGTCGGCCTGGTCTTCGGTGTCCTCACCGGCGCGGCGGCGTTCTTCGGAGCGCTGATGAACATGTCCTTCCTGCTGGCCGGCTCGGCATCGACCAACCCGGTCCTGTTCACCTTCGCGATCGGCCTCATCCTGGCCTGGCGAGTCGCCGGCTACTACGGCGTCGACCGCTACCTCCTGCCGATGCTCGGAACGCCGTGGCGATCGAAGGTCTCCACGCATCCGATCATCGCCGGCGGGTAACCTCGCCTGAACCAGCCGGCGTCGGGGTCCCCCGATCCGGCGCAGGCAATTCGGACATCGGCCCGGGCCTCGTGCCCGGGTCGATCCATGTCCGGGCCCGGTCGTGCCGCGCCAGCGCGCCGAGGCGGTCGTCCCGCGTTAGCCGCGACGAGCTGTCAGGGCACCCGGATCGGCCGCGGCGATCCTGCCGTCCGCTCGAGTCACGGTGAAGCCGGCGCCTTCGAGGAGCCGGCGGGCGATGCGTTCGCGGGTTGCACGGTC
>SCTE01000208.1 GCA_004298915.1 Chloroflexota bacterium
TCTCCCTGTATACCTTCCCGTCGCGAAGCTCGAAGAAAGCCACGTAGAACCAGGTAGACCCGTCCGGGTACTCTATGGTGCCGTCGGCCCACCATGAGTCGCCACTGCCGACGACGCGCAGGACGGAATACATCGGGGTCATCACCCAGCGATCCTCGCTGCCGACGAGGTGACGCGTGTGCACCTCCGGCTGACCTCCCGGGAAGTGGTCGATGATCCCGCGCATGTTCGTGTCACCACGGACACGCTCCCCAGATTGTGGCCAGTCCGACGTCCAATCGGCATGCCGGAGCAGGGTGAGCCGATCCATGTCACCGTCCTCGGTGGCGCGCGCATACGCCCGGACGATTTCCTCGTTGGTAGGTTCGGGCATCCAGTTCACCTCAAGGTCATGATCATCGATCCGCGAATCCGTCTCGGGTTAGGGTACCGCTCCATCCCGGGTTCCTGAGAACCCCGGCGCGGTGCGACGCGGGACCTGTCCTGGTACGGTCGGTGGTGGCGACGCGTCTCGGCAAGAGCCGCGGCCTCAGTCCAGGAGGGTCCCCTCCGCGCGCGCCCTGGCCAAGAGCTCGTCGAAGTCCTGCTTTGGAATCATCGGGCTGTACTGACCCCAGAGCCAGCGGCCCATCCCGCTGCGGTACCCACCCAAGGTGTAGTAACCGAGCCGGTATTCAATGGCCCCAGGCAGACCGTCCCAATCGTAGGCGCGAGCGCCATCAAAGTGATCGAATTCGATCCGCTCGATGACCAGCACCTTCACTCGATAGTCGTGCTGAATCTGGAACGTCCATGCCTCGCGCCGCCAAAATTGCCAGCCTTCGCGGCCGACATCCTTCATCTTGATGAGCCTGCCGAGTGCCTTGTCTCTCTCCCATTTCTGCTGCTGGTCTTCGATGAATTGCTCCGCGGTTCGCGGCGCATCGGTCATGGAACTAACCTCCCTATGGCAGGTGCAAACTCCCAGTAGCTTGACCCTGTGGAGCCAGAAACTGCTCGGGCGTTGCACAAGCGGAGGTTCACTCTCCGAACAGTTCCGCTTGTTCGGCTGCCTTCTTCTCCACCCGCTCGGCACGCTGGTAGGTCGGCAGGACGAGGAGCGGGAGATCGGGCCGGCGATGCTCTTCCAGGAGCTCGGCGATGGTGAGGATCTGCATCTTCTGGCAGTCGCGACCGGAAGGGTCCGAGTGGTAGACCCCGGTGGTCGAGGCCTCCAGGCGCATCGGGGCCGACGGCTCTTCCACGGTGACGAACAGGCCGATCTCGGCCTGTTCCCGCTCGAGGACGCCTTTCAGGTCGCGGATCATGCTCGAGTTCACGCCGCCGCTCTTGACGCTGACGAGCGCCCGACCGACCTCGCCGCGCGGCCCGGTCGAGAAGCTGATCACGCCATCGATGCCCCTGTTGGGGCCCTTCTTCTGGGTCCCGCCCTGAGGCTGCGCGCCGATGAGATCGAGCGCCCACCACTGGAACTGGTACGGACCCTCCAGGCCGGCGCCTTTCAGGAGCTGGCGCGCGCCGTCCAATCAATACGACCGGAACGCGATCGCCGAGTGGGACGCCCGTCGGACGATACGGCTCGGCTACCTGCCAAGAGACCTCGCGGCTGAACTCCGCTCTGACGGGCTCCGCGGATACAGGTTCCGCGAGTACCGGGAGGTCCGGTCGAACAGGCGCCAGGGCCTGAAACCGGTCATGGGCCCAGCGCTTGCACTGGAGATTCCGGACGACTGAGGGCGGCGGCCCCAGACGTCGACATAGGTGGCAAGCACGCATCTTGCCCAGTTGGCGTGCGGGAATGTCACCCGACCTGGGTGGCGGACTCTCCGTCCTGTTCCATCACGTCCGCCGGACTCTCACGCCGCCTCCATAGCGCGACCCTGGAATCTCGGTGATGTGCTGCCGGTTCGAGAGATCCTCGACCATGGAGCGTGCGTCCTCCATGAGTCGCTTCCGCTCGGCAACTAATCGACCTCGCAACTCCTCTCGAGCGAGGCCGGCGAGCTTGAGCAATTCTTCGGCTCGAGCCTTGCCCGGCGATTGCTCGGCGGAGAGATAGTCGAGCAGACCATCGACCTTCCTAGGGTCATCGCGGGTCAACCCGATCACCACGCCTACCCGGTCAAAATCGGAAACAGAGTGAGCCACGTGACGATTCCGAAGCCGGATGAAGAACGCGTGCAGATCCGCTGCGTCACCCTCGAACAGTGCTGGATCCAGACGCGCGCCAACCCCGCTGAGGA
>SCTE01000209.1 GCA_004298915.1 Chloroflexota bacterium
GGTGTCCGGATTGCCCTGGATCGAGGCGAACAGCGTGTTGAATGCCTTCACGACGTGCGCGGTCGGGAGGAGCCCGGCGATGCGCTCGGCACCTGACGGTCCGCCCTCGGTCGCCAGTCCCGAGTAGTCCGCCTTGAGCGGATTCGTGGCGTCGATGACGACCTTGCCCGCGACGACTGACGCGATGTCGGCGGCGACGGATTCGACCGCGGCGTAGGGAACGGCCAGGACGACGACCTCGGCCGCCTCGACCGCACCGGCGAGCGATGTGCCGGCCTTGGCGCCGATCTGGCCCGCGGCGGTGCCGGCCTTGGCGGCATCCTGCCCGGTCAGCGTGACGGCGTGGCCGGCGCGGACGAGGGAGGCCCCGAGGGCCGTCCCGACGTTCCCGGTTCCGATGATGGCGATGTTCATGATGTCCGTGATCCTTTTCTGGTTCGCGATCCGCGAACCCGCTATGCTTGTCCCTTGGCAAACGATTGTTGCCACCGCAAATACTGTGGCACACTGTTGGCCGGAGGTCAAGTAGTTTGTCTGAAGAAAAACTCGATCGCGATGGGCCGGCCAGCACGGCGCGCTCCGTCTCTCGTCCGGAAGTCGGGGCGGAGGTCCGGCGCTGGCGCCAGACCCGGGCCCTGACGCTTGCCGACGTGGGTGAGCGAAGTGGCCTGAACATCGGCTATCTCTCGCAGATCGAGAACGCCAAGGCCGTCCCGTCGCTCGATGCCCTGTCGGCAATCGCCGGTGCCCTCGACGTGCCGATCGCGTGGTTGTTCCTCGATTCGGCGCCCGCACCGCGTGTCGTCCGCGAGGCCGATCGCCCGCGCACGCGGGGCCCACGCGGCGCTTCAATCCAGGAGGTCGACGGCGGGACCGCCCGCGACGTCCGGATCCTCGAGGCGACGGTCCCGCCCGGCGGTTCCACCGGCGTCCATGCCCACTCGGGCGACGAGCATCACGTGATCCTCGCCGGACGCTGGCGGATGACCCAGGGCGACCACGTCGTCGACGTCGGACCGGGCGACTACGTGGCCTGGGACCCGATGATCCCGCACGACGTGGAATGCCTCGGGCCGGAGGACGGACGCATGCTCGTGATCTACCCCCGCCATGCCCGGTCGAGCGAGACCGGGTCGTGAGCAGGGTCGCCCGCCTGTCGATTGCCCCCGTCCGAAGCCTCGCCCTCGAGCATCCGGAGGAGATCATGCTCACGGAGCACGGCGTGGCCGAGGACCGCCGCTTCTACCTCATCGACGAACGCGGCTTCCTGGTGGACCGCGTGGTCGTGGGCCAGCTGGCCCAGGCCGCCGGCCATACCGACCCGGACGCCACGATGCTCCGGATCGAGCTTCCCGGCGGTGAGGTCCTGGAAGGCGACGTGGAGCTCGGTGGCCCGATCGAGACACAGCTCCACGGCCGCGTCGCGGTGGGCCACGAGGTCATCGGTCCATGGGGCGAGGCGCTGTCGCCACTCGCGGGACGCGCCGTGCGGGTGGTGCGGACCGACCGGATCGGAGGCACGCGCGAGGGCAATGCGGCGTCCCTCCTGTCGCAGGGGTCGCTCGACGAACTGGCTCGCCAGGCCGGGGTCACGAGCGTCGATCCGCGCCGCTTCCGGATGCTGATCGACCTCGATGGGACGGTCCCGCACGAGGAGGACGACTGGATCGGCGGCCGAATCGCGATTGGCGAGGCGATCCTGCGGGTGACCGCGCGCGACGGCCGATGTGCCATCACGACCCAGGATCCGGATACCGGCGAGCGGGACCTGGACACGCTGCGCACGATCCTCGCCTATCGCGGTGCCATGCCCGATTCGAAGGGTGCGCCGAAGGCGATGTTCGGGGTGCTCGCCGATGTCGAACGGCCGGGTCGAATCCGGGTGGGCGACGTCGTTCAGGTGCTCGGTTCTGTGACGACCTGACGTTGCCGCACCCATCGCTGGGTCGGCCCGACCTCAGCCCTCGAGGATCGCCTTCGCTCTGGTGAGCGCCTGGGTCTCGGCGTCCATCGTCTTCTGGACCATGCCGCCCATCAGGAGGCGCTTCAGGAAGGGAAGTTCCGCCGAGAGCTGGAACGTGACTGCCGTGCCTTCGCCGTCGGGTTCGAGCTGGAACTCGCCGGTCGGCCGGACCGGTCCCGCGATCGTCCGGAAGGCGTACCGGCGAGGCGGTTCGTAGGCCGTGACCTCGTAGTCGGCGGCGATGCGGCGGCCGCCCGGTCCGGCGACGCCCTGGTGGTACACCGCCCCGGCCCCGGATCCCGAGGCGAGCGCGATGTCGAGGACACCGGAGCGCCATCGCTGGGCGTTCATGCCATCGGCCAGGAAGGCAAAAACGTCCTCAGCGGACCGTCCGATCGTGACCTTGTTGGTTGCCGCTGGCATCGAGAGGCCTCCAGTACCGGGCTGGATCGAGGCGAGAAGCGGCCTCACGATCCAGCCCACTCCCACGACGAATGACGATGGCGCGAATCGACACGAGCATGGGCTTGCCCGACTACGCCTCGCGATCGACCTGGCTGATCTCGAACGTGTTGCCTTCCGAATCCTTGAACCAGCAGGCCTTGTAGGGGCCCATCGTCAGGAGCCCGTCGACGGTGACCATGCCGTTCCCGAGGTCGTAGAGATCGGAAGAGC
>SCTE01000210.1 GCA_004298915.1 Chloroflexota bacterium
TCACTTCCACCCAGCCGAGGGCGACGAGCAGGAACGCGGCCGCGCTCCAACCGAGCAGCGGCGGCACCGCGGAGGCGGGCATCGCCTCGGCGAATCGGGCCACCCAGGCATGACCCGGGATGGCGCCGAGCCGGAGCACCACCGCCGTACCAAGGCCGAGCAGCGCGAGGCCCATGGCGAGCTCGAGGCCGGGATCGACGCTACCGGCCGGGCTCGCGGCATTGAACGGCCCCGCCGGCGAGGCGCCCCACGCGACCACGAGCAGGGTGAGGGCCAGCGACGCGACGAGCGGACGAAGGGTCCTGATCGCCAGGGTCAGTCCGGAGTCGGCGCTGACCCGGGCCATCGTGATCGGGATGGCGGCGGTCAGCAGGGCGCCCGCCCCGACCAGGGCGAATCCGATCCCCGGGTCCTGGACGGCCAGGGCTGACGTGCCGAACGCGAGCCCGACGAGCGCCGGCCCAAGCACGCCCGGCCCCTGGTCGAGGAGCCCGTCGAGGACCCCGAACAGCAGGACCGAGGCTGCCCAGGCAACGGCGAACGTTCGCAGGCCATCGGAGCCGCCCATCAGCGACCCGGCGATCGGCACCACGTCGGCGGCGTCGATCGACGCCGCGGCAACGAGGCTCGCGATCGCCGTTGCGATCCCGACACCGAACGCCATCGTCCTCCGGCTCGCGAGCAGGCTGGTCAGCAGGCCTCCTGGGAGCGCGATCAGGGCGAGGACGAGGACGCTCATGCGGGCTCCGCGGGGCGGCGGGGCCTGGTCGATCCACTCGGATGCGGCGGGTCATCGACGGCACGACCGTCGGGCTCCGGCTCGCCGGATCCGTCGGCTGGGCTCACGGGGTCCACCCGGCGCGGTCTCGTTCGCTCACCGTCCGCGGATCCCGGACCCGTGCCCAGGCCGACGAGCATGGATCCGGTGATCGCTGCCGCGATCACGACGGCCACGCCGGCGAGCTGCTCCAGGTCGGATGGCGCGCCCGCGACGCCGACGCGAAGGAGCAGGATCCCCTCGATCAGGACCAGCAGCCCGATGGCCGTTCGCAGGCCGTCACGCGACCCCAGGGCGGGCACGATGGCGAGGACGATGGCCCCGAGCCCCGCGCCGGTCGCCAGCGAGCCGGCGCTCAGCGACCCGAGCAGGTCCGTGGTGGTGACCCCGGGACCGGCCGGATTCAGCGCCAGGAGGTGCGCCGAGACGTTGAGGCCGACGATCCAGGCGGCGATTGCAAGGAGGGTCTCGGTCGGCCAGCCCACCCTGGATCCGCCATGTCCCGAGGGATTCGGCTGCCGGGCGGGCTCGGCCGTCGCGGTCATCACCGTGGCTCGGAGGAGGTAGGCGGCGAGGACCGCCGCGACGACCCGCAGGGCCAGGGTCGCCAGCGGCGGCGGCGGATCGGCCAGAAACGGTGCGGCCGCCATCGTGACGGCCAGGCCGACGAGCGCCGTCCGGGCGTCGCGCGCGGAAACGGCGACGATGAGGCCGGCGCTGACCACGATCGCGACGCCGACGAGGATCGGGCTCATCGATCCGTCATCCGGCGATGGCCGTCACGGGTGCGCCATCACGGCGCCGGCGATGCCAGCTCCGGGTGATCCGGGACCGGCAGCAGCCCGATCTTGTCGAATGGCCAGTAGCGCAGCCATGCTCGCCCGATGACCTTCGAGATCTCGATCGGCCCGAAGTTCCGCGAATCGGCGGAGTCCTCGCGATGGTCGCCCATCAGGAACAGCTCGCCGGCCGGTACCACGAACCGACTCGCGCCTCCCGGAGCCGGGTAGGACTGCTGCTGCGTGCCGCTCGCGTCGGTGAAGATGTAGGGCTCGACGAGGGCCACGCCATTGACGTGGACGATCCCGTCCTTGAGCTCGATCGTGTCGTTTGGCAGGCCGATGACGCGCTTGATGAACGGGACGTCCGATCCCTGGTTCCACGTCAGCGGGGGATGGAACACGACGATGTCCCCGTACGAATACGCGTCCCAGCGCGGCGACAGCTTGTCGACGAGAACGTACTGCTCCGGGAGGAGGGTGTTCTCCATCGATCCCTGCTGGACCTTGTACGGCTGGGCGACGAACGCCTGGATACCGAAGAAGATGACGACGGTGAGGACAAGGGTTTCGAGGACCTCGACCAGACAGCCGACGGCGGGACGTTGACTCACAGGACCGGGAGTATAGGGGCTGTGCTATCGTCCCGCCCCGTGACCGGAAGCGCCGGTCGGAGGTGGCGATGCGACGGCTGATCTCGCTGGTAAGTGCGATCGTCGCGCTCGTGGGCCTGGGCTTCGTGCTCGTCAACGCGACGACCGTCGATCGGCGGCCACCGAGCGTCAGGACGATCACCCTCAGCGCGCCCGCCGGGGATCCGCGGATCGCCCAGACCGTGACGGCCATCGACATCGAGTTCAGTGAACCCGTCCGGGCGTCGACCGCCGAGTCGCGCTTCCGGATC
>SCTE01000211.1 GCA_004298915.1 Chloroflexota bacterium
CTCTGCCCAGCCGGTCGCGCCGCCGCTCGCCACGAGTCGCACGGGGATCTCGGCGGCGTCGAGGATGCTCGCCGCGATGGCCGCGCGACTGCCGGCCTTGCAGAGCACCGTGATCTCGTGATCGCGCGGCAGCTCGGACAGGCGCGACGGCAGGTCCACAACGAAGATCGTGCGGGCGCCGGGGATGGTGCCGTCGTCCCGCCACTCGACCGCCTGGCGAACGTCGAGCAGATCCGCCCTGATGCCCCGCTTCGTGTCGTCGTAGAGCTTCTTGATGGAGGTCGTGGGGTAGCTTCGAACCGGCCGACCGGCACTCGCCCAGGCGTCGAGCCCACCATCAAGGACGCCGGTCACGTGTTCATAGCCGATCCTGAGCAGCTGGTTCGTTGCCTCTGCCGCGGTCTCGCCGGTCGGGTCCGGCAGCACCAGCAGGAGCGGTGCGTCGAACGGGACGAGCCAGCCGACGTAGGCGGCGAAGCTGTCGTCGAGTTCGATGTTCAGGGATCCCGGCACATGACCCGCCGCGAAGTCGTGGCGATCCCGCGCGTCCACGATGGTGATGCCGGAGTCGGCAGCCGCCGCGAACGCACCGACGTCCATCAGCGTGACCTCGGGTGCGTGCCCGAGAATCCGCGGGCCGGCACGGTTGAGCGGCGCCATCCGCGCGTAGTAGTCCGGAAAGCGGCCCAGCCCCCCGAGCAGGGCGCCCGCGAAGTCCGCGCCGTCCAGGGCGCGGACCACCGGGTTCGCGAACCGTTCCGCGCCGATCGTCGAGGCAGCCGTCGCGGCGGCCGGGCCGACGCTGCAGAAACTGCCCGCGCCGTGGGTCGGCAGCACGCGGACCTCGGGCGGCAGGGCCGCGAGACGCCGAAGCGTCGTGGCCTGGAGGCGCGTCATCTCCTCGGTCCGGTCCGGCCCCAGGAGGTCCGTCCGGCCGGCCGTCCCGACGAGCAGCGACCCGCCCGTGAACACGCCGCTCGGCGCAGCGTCAGCCGCGGCGTCGGCATCGTGCATCGCCCAGGCGAGGTGCTCGGGCGTGTGCCCGGGCGTCGCCATCGCCGTCAGGCGCAGGCCGCCGAGCTCGATCGCGGTGCCTTCGTCGGCCCCATCGTGGGCGAACTCGTAGCCACCTCGGGCGGGTGCCGTGATCCGGGCGCGGGTTGCCGCGCGAACCTCGAGCGCCCCGGACAGGTAGTCGTTATGGACATGCGTTTCGAGGACATGGCGAACACGCCACGCGCGTCGATCCGCAACAGCCAAGAATCGCCAGGCGTCGCGCTGCGGGTCGATGAGGGCGGCTTCGCCGTCGCTGGCGATCAGGTACGAGGTGTCGCCGAGGCCCGGCGTGGTGAAGAGCTCGATGTCCATGCGACCGCCATGGTGGCACGAAGGCGCAACAGCGGCCGACTCGTACCATGGACGCCGGCGGCAACCAGCCGCGCCGAGGCGCGGACCGGACGAGGAGACCCGAACCATGGCGAAGATCGGCTACGCGGCGATGCTCGAGCAGTTCCACCCCACGGACCTGCTCGACTGGTGCGCCCAGGCCGAGGCCGCCGGCTTCGAGGCCGGGTTCATGGTGAGCGAGCACTTCCATCCGTGGACGCCGCAGCAGGGCCAGAGCGCCTTCGCGTGGTCGTTCATGGGCGCGCTCGGCGTTCGAACGTCGCTGCCGTTCGGGACCGCGGTGACGTGCCCGGGCTTCCGGTATCACCCCGCGGTCATCGCCCATGCTGCGGCGACGCTCGGGGCGATGTTCCCGGGCCGCTTCTACCTGGGGCTCGGGGCGGGCGAGGCCCTGAACGAGCACGTCGTCGGGGGCGTCTGGCCGGAGATCGGCGTCCGGAGCGCGATGATGTTCGAGAGCATCGAGATCATCAACAAGCTCTTCACTGGCAACGTCGTCAAGCACAAGGGCGAGTACTTCACGCTCGAGAGCGCGAAGCTCTACACGCGACCCGAGCAGCCGGTCCCGGTGTACGTGGCGACCGCCGGTCCGATCAACGCGAAGAAGACGGGCAAGTTCGCCGACGGGATCATCACGGTCGGCGCCGCGGACGAGAAGATCGGGATGCTCTGGGCGAAGTTCGAGGAGGGTGCCCGGGAGGCGGGCAAGGACCCGTCGGCGGCCCCGAAGATGCTCCAGATCCACGTCTCGTGGGCGCGGACCGACCAGGAGGCCATCGACCAGGCGGTCCTCGAGTGGCCGAACGGCGGCATGCCCTTCCCGAAGCAGGACATCAAGAACCCCGAGGACTTCGCCGCGATGGCCAAGATGGTCGGCCCGAAGGACTTCAAGAACCGTGTCCTGATGACCGCCGATCTCGCCGCCCACGCTGCCCACATCCAGCACTACCTGGACATGGGCTTCGACGAGATCCACCTCCACAACGTCGGCCGCAACCAGGCCGAATTCATCGAGGTCTTCGGCAAGGAAGTGCTGCCCCAGCTCAAGCTGGGCTGAGCGTCGGCGGGACCTGGAGGGCAGGGATTTGACCGATCCAGCGGGTGACCCACAGACGACTCGTCAGAAGATCGCTGCCTGGGCGATCACCCTTGGCGCCATCGCGGCTCTCGTGTGGGGAGCTTTCACCGTGACCAAGGGCGTCACTGAATCGATCGACTTTTGGACCATCGATGACCGGACGATCGGCGTGCTCGCCATCAGCGGCCCGAATGCGAACTGTGAAATCGCGCACGTCATGGAAACGCCTGGCAACGTTCAGGTCGTGGTCGTGTGCCAGGATCACTACCTTGTCATCGGGTCCTCCGCGGTCGGGCACCCATACGAGTTTGTCGTCTCGCTTCGCGACCCGTTGGCCAGCCGCCAGGTCCTCGACGGGAACGGTCAGCCGGCAAATCCGTGCCAGACCGCTCGTTGTCGATAGTGGTCGTTGGCGTCGAGAAGGAGTCCCTTGTCGTGGCGAATGAAGTCGACACCTGGTTCGACGGAAGCTCCCATCCTCAACTCGAGCTCATGCGTGCGGTCCGCGGCGTGATCCTGTCCGCTGACCCGCGTGTCACCGAGACGATCAAGTGGAAGACACCGACGTTCGCCTATCGCGGCAACATCGTCAGCATCAACCCGCAGGCCAAGGCGTACGTGAGCCTGCTGTTC
>SCTE01000212.1 GCA_004298915.1 Chloroflexota bacterium
CTCGCGACCGACCTTCGGCCGCGCAATCTCGGGGAGCGAGTCACGGAGGTCACGCTCGACGCCCTCGAACCCGCCCTGGACGCGATCCGGTCGGGTGAGGCCCGTGGCCGCTGGGTGGTCCGGATCCGCGACTGATCGCCCCCGAATCGCTCAACATGGATGGCGAGACCGTGCAGGCTTGCCCGGCCCCGGGGTACCCTCCGGCCATGACCTCGATCGTTGACAGCGCCTCGAGTCGTGACGGGACGCGCCTGCTGACCCGCCACTGGGTCGCCGGCGCAACCGGGAGCGACGGTCCGCTCACTCGACATTGGCCCGCCGAGGCTCCGCGGGCCGGCGTCCTGATCGTCCATGGCGTGGGCGAGCACTCGGGACGCTACGAGGAGGTCGGCGAGCAGTTCGCCGCGGCCGGCCTCGAGACGTTCGGGTGGGACCTGCGCGGCATGGGCGCTTCGCGCGGGGAGCGAGCCTGGACTGACCGGTTCGACCGGTTCCATGACGACGTCGAGGATCGACTCGCCGCGACCCGCGCGGCTCTGCCGGGCCGACCCGTGATCCTGTACGGGCATTCGCTCGGTGGACTGATCTCGCTCGGCTATGCCCTGTCCGATCGGCCGAAGCCCGACCTCCTGGTCCTCTCGGCACCCGGCATCGACGACGATCTCGCCGCCTGGAAGCACAAGCTGGCCCCGATCCTCGCCCGGATCCTGCCGAAGGTCCGGATCGCGAACGGGATCGCGCCGTCGATGCTGTCCAGGGACGAGGGGCGCCAGGAGGCCGCTCGGACGGATCCGCTCATGCTCAACTCGTCCACCACGCGCCTCGGGGCCCTGTCGTTTGCCGAGCAGGCCCGCGTCCGCTCGGCCGCAGCGACCCTGGCGGTGCCGACGCTCGTCATCCACGGGCTCGACGACCCGATCGTCCCGGCTCGGGCCACGGAACCGCTCGCCGAGATCAGCGGCGTAACGCGTCGAACCTACGCTGGCGTGCGCCACGAGCTGCACAATGAGCCCGAGGGCCCGGCGATCATCGCCGACGTCATCGCCTGGATCGACAGCCAGTTGGCAGGGCGCTGATCGGGCTCCGACCCGGGCCCGCTCCGACCCAGGCCCACCCCGACCCGGGCCCGGTCGGCCGCCGGGGTGTAGACTCCCGGTCCAACTGAAGATTGCCTCCGGGGAGCGCCGCAGCGCTGAGAGTGTGGCCCAGGCCACAGACCCGCCGAACCTGATCCGGCTCGTACCGGCGAAGGAAGCAGGCCCGTTCGAACACTCGAAGATGCCGTCCCCCGTGGGGCGGCATTCGTGTATTCGAAGGAGCTCGGCATGACCTCGACCCCGACGACCCCGGCATCGACGGCAACATCGGGCGGCACGTCGTCCGCGGCCGAATCGCGCTGGCGAACCCGCGACATCCTCGTCGCCGCCGTGATCGGCGTTGCGTTCGGTGTCGTGTTCTGGGCGTGGGGCCTGGCGTGGGGCCTGTTCGCGCCGCTCAATGCCGCCCGCGACCTCCTCTACGCCGTCTGGCTCGTTCCGGCCGTTCTGGCGCCGCTCGTGATCCGCAAGCCCGGCGCCGCGCTCTTCGCCGAGCTCGTCGCGGCCGGGGTGTCGGCCCTCCTCGGGAGCGCCTGGGGTCCGGACACGTTGCTGTCCGGCTTCGTCCAGGGCGCCGCGGCCGAGCTGATCTTCGCGTTCACCCTGTACCGACTGTGGAGCTTCCCCGTCCTGTCCCTCGCCGCGGTCGCCAGCGCCGCTGCGGCCTGGCTCCACGACTGGGTGCTCTACTACCAGGATGTCGCCATCGACGTGCAGCTGATCCGCGGCCTCGCGATGGCCGTCTCGGCAGTTGTTATCGTGGCCGCAGGCTCGCTGGCACTCGCCCGTTCACTTCGTCGAGCCGGTGTACTGGAAGGGTTTCCGACTGACGGATAGCGCCATGCCGACGGGGGACGCGGCCGAGGCGATCGTCGCGGACGGCGTCGGCTTCACGTACGGCGATGCCGATCGGCCGGCCATCCAGGGGCTCGACTTACGGCTTGCCGCCGGCCGTGTCCTGCTCATCGTGGGGCCGTCGGGATCCGGGAAGAGCACCATCGCGCGCGCAATCGCGGGTCTCGTGCCGCGCGACTTCCCGGGCAGGTGGGCCGGGACCCTGCGTGTCGCGGGCATCGACACGGCGACGGGGGACCGACTCCAGCTGGCATCGCAGGTCGGCATCGTGTTCCAGGATCCGGGAAGCCAGCTGGTCATGGATCGCGTCGCAGACGACGTCGCCTTCGGGCTCGAGAACCGGGCATGGCCGCTCGCCGCCATGCGCGACGCCGTGCCCGCCGCGCTCGCCGACACCGGTCTCGCGGGCTTCGAGCGTCGCCACGGGTCACGCCTGTCGGGCGGCGAGCAGCAGCGACTCGCCCTTGCCGGGGTGATGGCCGCCCGACCGTCGGTCCTCGTCCTCGATGAGCCGACGGCCAACCTCGATCCCGACGGCGCGCGAGCGATGGTCGAGCGACTCGCCCGGATCAAGGCGAGCGGGGAGACGACGATCGTCCTCATCGAGCACCATGCCCACCGCGGCTGGCCGCTGGCCGACCTGGTCCTGGCGCTCGATGGCACCGGCTCGACGATCGATGTGGGAACTCCGGACGAGGTGCTCGCCCGGTCGGGAGATCGACTGGCGGACGCCGGGATCTGGCTCCCCGCCGCGGGCCTCGGCAAGACGGCACGCCGACGATCTCGACGACGCCGCAGCGTCCAGGGACCCCCGGATGGCCCCGTCCATCTGGGCATCGAGCCGTCGTGGATGGCCGTGGATCGCCACGATCCGGGCCTCGTCGAGGTTCGCGACCTGCGGTTCGCCTACGAGCGCGACCGACCGGTCGTGCGGGACGTGCACCTGCAGCTGGGAATCGGCGAGCGCGTGGCCCTCGTCGGGCCCAACGGAAGCGGCAAGTCCACCCTGCTTCGGCTCCTGGCCGGGTTGCTCCGGCCGTCGGGCGGGATCGTGCGGGTCGCTGGCCGCGACCCGAGCCGGATGTCGGGACGGCGCCTTGCCGACCTCGTCGGGTTCGTCTTCCAGGATCCCGAGCTCGGGTTCATCGAGAACACCGTCGCGGCGGAGGTAGCCCTTGGTGCGCGGGGTCGCCCCGCGGATGACCTGATGGCCCGGCTCAGGCTGCCGCTCGAGGTGTACGCGTCCCGAAACCCGTACCGCCTGTCGGGCGGGGAGCAGCGCAGGCTCTCGGCGGCGCCCGCACTGCTCCGCAGGCCGGCCCTGCTCCTCCTTGACGAACCGACGTTCGGGCAGGATCGGCTCGGCTGGGAGGCGATCGCCGACATCGTCAACGAACTGGTCGAGGCAGGGACGACGGTCGTCGCCGCCACGCACGACGTCGCCTTCGCCGCGCGCATCGCCACGCGCCGTATCGAGATGGACGACGGCTGGATCGTCGCGGATGAGCCGGTGGTCCGGGCCGTACCGGAACCCGTTCCCGGACCCAGCGCGGCTGGACCCACCGCCCCCGACCCAGGATCCTCACCTCCTACAGGGGTCTCAGGGCCCCCGGGCCGCAAGACACCCCCAGGGCCTCCGGGCGCCGTCCCCGCCCACCGGCACGGCTCGCCATGCTGAGCCCGATCGACCTCACCGTTCGCCAGGAGTCGAGCCTTCTCGGCCGGACGAACCCGGTCGTCAAGCTGGCGGTGGCCCTGGTCTGGCTCGTCGGCCTTGCCCTGATCCGTGATCCAGTCCGGCCGCTGGTCCTCGCCCTCGCGGCGATCGTGGCGGGCCTCGTCCTCGGCCGGATCCCGAGGGCGAAGCTCATCGCCGGGCTCGCCCCGCTGGTAGCCGCCGCCGGTTCGATTGCCCTGGCCAATCTCGTCTTCGCGGCCGCGAACACGGATCCCTTCGCTCACGAGATCGCGCGCGTGGGACCGCTCCGGCTCACCGCCGAGGCCATCGTTGGTGCATCGGCGATCGGCGCGCGGGTCGTGGCCATCGTTGCGACCGGCGTGGTCTTCGCCCAGACGACCGATCCAACCCGCCTCGTCGACGCCCTGGTCCAGCACGCGCGGGTGCCGGAGCGCTTCGCCTACGGGGCGCTGGCGGCCTACCGGGCCGTGCCCCAGCTCGGGCAGGATCTCGGCACGCTCCGGCAGGCCCGGCGGATCCGGGGGGTTGCCGGCACCTGGCATCCGAAGTTGCTGGTGGGTCTCCTGGTCCGCGCGATCCGCCATGCCGACCAGCTGGCGCTGGCGATGGACGCGAGGGCCTTCGGGGTCGGGCCGCGGACGACCTATCGGCCCGTCGGGCGGCATTGGCGCGATGTCATCGTCGCGTTCGGCGGCGCCGCGATCATCGTCGCGCTCGTGGTCGGCTGACGGCTCGATCCACGGGCTGGAACGGACTACCGCTCGTGGCGCACAATGACCGGACAGCCACCTGAGCCACATCCGCGCCCGAGCCGGGTCGCGTGCAGCATCAGCCCCTGGAGGTACCCCGCGATGACCGACGTCATGGACAAGGTCGAGACCAAGCAGCAGTACATCAACGGCGAGTGGGTCGCCAGCGCGAGCGGCAAGACCCTCGCGGTCGAGAACCCCGCCAACGGCAAGGTCATTGCGCACGTGCCGGCCTCGGACAGCGAGGACGTGGACCGGGCCGCCGAGTCCGCCGCGACCGCCTTCGCGACGTGGCAGCACACGACGCCCCAGGATCGCAGCGGGATGATGCTGAAGCTGGCCGACGCGATCGAGGCCCGGGCCGACGAGATCGGACGCCTCGAGAGCCTCAACACCGGCAAGCCGGTGGGCGTCGCCATCGACGAGGTCCCGGTTGTCGTCGACAACCTCCGCTTCTTCGCCGGCGCGGGCCGCGTCCTCGAGGGCAAGGCGGCCAACGAATACATCGCCGGACGAACGAGCCTGATCCGCCGAGGGCCGGTCGGGGTCGTTGCCTCGATCGCGCCCTGGAACTACCCGATCATGATGGCCGGCTGGAAGATCGGACCGGCGCTCATGGCCGGGAATACCGTCGTCCTCAAGCCGTCGGCCCGGACTCCGCTGACGGCCCTCGTCCTCGGCGAGATCGCCGGGGAGATCTTCCCGCCAGGCGTCCTCAACGTGATCACCGGCACCGGCGCCGCCATCGGCGATGCGCTGGTCGGGCACGAGAAGGTCGGGATGATCTCGGTCACCGGCGACACCGAGACCGGCAAGCACATCGCCCGGACCGCGGCGAATCGCGTCAAGCGACTGCACCTCGAGCTCGGCGGCAAGGCCCCGGTCGTCGTCTTCGACGATGCCGACATGGAGGCGGTCATCGACAACCTCAAGACGTTCTCGTACTGGAATTCGGGCCAGGACTGCACGGCTCCCTGCCGGGTGATCACGGGGCCCAAGATCCACGATCGGTTCGTCGCCGACCTCGCGGCCGCCGTGAAGACGATCAAGTGGGGCGACCCGGCCGAGGGCGACGACATCGAGATGGGCTCGCTCATCGCGAAGGCCCAGGCCGACAAGGTCGAAGGCATGGTTGACCGGGCCAGGTCAGGGGCGGAGATCGTCACCGGCGGCCACCGCCCGAACCGGCCCGGCGCCTACTTCGAGCCGACGGTCATCGCCGGCCCCGGCCAGAACAGCGAGATCGTCCAGGACGAGGTCTTCGGGCCGGTCGTCACGGTCCAGCGCTTCTCGGACGAGGATCAGGCGATCGCCTGGGCCAACGACGTCCGGTTCGGGCTCGCGGCGTCCGTCTGGACCGCCGACATCGGCCGGGCGATGCGTGTCGCCAAGGCCCTCCAGTTCGGCACCGTCTGGGTCAACGACCACTTCACGCTCGTGTCCGAGATGCCCCACGGCGGCTTCAAGGAATCGGGCTACGGCAAGGACCAGTCGATGTACGCGATCGAGGACTACACGGTCGTCAAGCACGTGATGCTGAAGATCTGATCGCGGGCCCGGGGCCGGGGCGGGCACGTACCCTGCGCGCCGGCACGTCGCCCGCGCTCCGGCACGTAGCCCGCGCTCCGGCACGTAGCCCGCGCTCCGGCACGTAGCCCGAGTGCCGGCAGTAGCCCGCGCCCAACCCCCAGAAAATTCCCAAATACGACACCCAGTCGTGGTAGGTGCGTTCCACCACCGCCACGGCGGTCCGTGACCAGTTCCGCGCCGTTGTGTCACGCTCAGCTGGGCGTCTTGGGCAGGCGATTTCGGCCGCCGGCGCCCGTAATCGGCACCTAACACGCACCCCAGTCGTATTTGGGCCCGAATCCCGTGCGGGGGTCGGTTAGTACGCGCCACAGTCGTATTTGGCTGCAAACTCGGGCCGGCTGGGTCTTCGCCACGCCCGCGCCACGCCCGCGCCACGCCCGCGCCACGCCCGCGCCGCGCCCGCCGCGCCCCGCGACGCGGGAACGCAACTCGCTAGCCGACCAGCGCCCGGACCTCGCCGAGGCGGCTGATCGTTTCGAGGTCGAACGGGTTGCGCAAGATCCACAGGACCTCCTCGACCCCGACAGCCTCGTACTCCCGCATGAACGCGGCAACCCGTTCCGGCGGTCCGCCGACACCGAGGCCGCGGGCCGAGCCGTCGGATCCGATCCGGCCCCGGATCTGGTGGATCTCCTCGATCTCGTCGAACGCGGCAACCGCCTCCGCCTCGGTGTCGCGGATCACGACCTCCATCGAGACCGTCCGGCGAATGTCCGCGAACGGTCGACCGATTTCCGCGCAGCGTTCCGCCAGCACGGCCGACGTCTCCGCAATCCGCTCCGGGCTGCCGTACCCGTTCCAGCGGTTGGCGTAGCGGGCCGTCGTCCGCAGGGTCTTCTGCCTGCCGGATCCACCGATGAGGATCGGCAGTGGCCGGCGGATCGGGAGGGGTTCGCAGAGCGCATCGTTGAAGCGGTAGAACCGACCCTCGTGCGTCACGCGCTCGCCATCGAGCAGGCGGCGGATCAGGCCGACCGCCTCGTCCAGTCGATCGAGCCGCTCGCCGAACCCGGACCCGAAGTCGATCCCGAAGGCATCGTGCTCGCGCTCGAACCAGCCACCGCCGATGCCGAGGACGGCCCGCCCGCCCGAAACGTTGTCGAGGGTCGTGGCGAGTTTCGCGGTGAGTCCCGGGTTACGGAACGTGTTGGCCGACACCATCAGGCCGAGGTCGGCCCGCGAGGTCAGCGCCGCGACGGCCGCCAGCGAGGTCCAGCCCTCGAGCTTGGGGCTGGTCCAGTCGCCCTCGTCGGACAGGAGGTGATCGTCCAGCCAGAGCGCGTCGAAGCCCGCGGCCTCCGCCGCCAGGCAGGCATCGCGCAGGGCGGGCCAGTCGGTCCGCTGAATCCAGTACGCCGCACCAAATCGCATCCTCGCTATCGTACGGCGGTGCCCATGAGCCCCGCCCGGCGCCCAGGACCCCGCCCAGGACCCCGCCCCGAAACCAGGCCGTCCGGAACCAGGCCTTCCGGCCTCGGCCGGTCGCCACGCAC
Organism: Chloroflexota bacterium; assembly: GCA_004298915.1. GTDB lineage: Bacteria > Chloroflexota > Limnocylindria > Limnocylindrales > CSP1-4 > UBA5189. Next base: position 7,484 of record SCTE01000212.1, read on the forward strand.
CGTGCCGGGGTCGGTTTCGCCCGACCTGCGCGACGCCATCCTCGCCTGGTACCCGACCCGCGGCCGCGACCTCGCGTTTCGCGGGACGACCGACCCCTACGCCATCCTCGTATCGGAAGCGATGGCCCAGCAGACGCAGGCGGCTCGGGCCGCCGACTACTGGTCGCGATTCATGCACGAATTCCCGACCGCGCACGCCCTCGCCGCGGCCTCGCCGGCGGCCGTCCTGCGTGCATGGCGCGGCCTCGGCTACAACCGACGGGCCATCGCCCTCCGACGCGCCGCCATCGAGATCGTCAGGGATCACGACGGGCAGGTTCCCCCTGACCTCGCCGCCCTCGAGCGGCTCCCGGGCGTCGGACCGTATACCGCCCGGGCCGTGGCCGCCCTCGCGTTCGGCATGCCTGTCGGCGCGGTCGATGTCAACGTCCGGCGGGTGCTCAATCGGGCCATCGGCGGCTCGCTCGACGCGTTGTCGCCGCGCGATCTCCAGTCCGTGGCCGATGCCAGCGTGCCGGCCGACCGTCCCGGCGAGTGGACCCATGCGCTCATGGACATCGGCGCCACGTTCTGCAAGCCGCGGGAGCCGCGATGCGCGGACTGTCCCGCCCGCGTCGCGTGTCGGTTCGGGGCCTCGGCCGTCGTGGCGGGGCCCCTGGAGCACGCTGGCGAGCCGCGCGTGAACCGCGCGACCCACGCAACCCGCGAGCGGGCTCGCGGG
>SCTE01000213.1 GCA_004298915.1 Chloroflexota bacterium
GGCCGGGGCTGCGGCCCGAGTCCGGCATCGCCTGGTCAGGCGGCTCGATCGACCTCGTCGACGCCTTCGATCGCCCATCGACCGGTCCGGTGCCGGTAGGTCAGGGTCATGCGCGCAAGTGGTGTCTGGACATCGAAGATCGTCCGCGGCCCGGACACGGCCGGGAATGCCGACGTCTCGTCGCGAACGCCGACGACGGCCGTGACCGGCACGCGCTGGTCGTTCCACGTGATCTCGCGCGGGCGGCCGTCAAACCAGTCGGCTCGCACCTGTACGCGGACCGGCTCAACTCGGATCATGGCCACGATTGGCTCCTTCCGCGGGGGCGGTTCGGCTGGGCGCTCAGTCGGCCGGGCACTGGACAACAGAACGGTTGTTCGATATGACCGGAGACTAGACCGAACACCTGTTCGATGTCAAGCCCTGCTTGCTCCGCTGGGCACACGTTCCGACCGTCCCGTGCCAGCTAGCCTGTCACGATGATTCGAGGCGATCCCTAGGCAGGGCTGTCGCCACCGACCGCGCCCAGATCGATCGCATCGTCCGGCTCAGGATCGACGTCCGGCTCGAGGTCCTCGTCCAGGTCCCCCGGAGCAGGTTCGGGAGCCACGGGTCGCTTGCGCCCGGTGCGCTGGACGTCCGCGGCGTGCTCGCCGCGCCGCTCGGCGGCGGTCCCGTGGTCGCGTTCGAACGGCGCCGGCAGGCCCGTGCGGAGCAGCCTCGCGCGCGTCACGGCCCGCGGACCGTAGCGGCGACGCAGTTCGTCGGCCGCCGCCGTGGCTCGTCGCTGGCGCGGATCGTCCGGCTCGAACAGCCCGAGATGCTCGCGCTCGCCGAATCCCGACGCGGAGATTCCGACGAGGCGGATCCGCTTGCCGCGCGTCTCGGGCCGGGCGAGGTCGAGCGCCGTTCGCCAGATCGGCTCGGTCAGGTCCGTCGGCTCGGGCAACGTCCGTTGCCGCGTGACGGTATGAAACGCGGTGTCGCGGACCTTGACCGTGATCGTGGCGGCCTTCGTCCCGGCGGCGCGAATGCGTCCCGAGACTCCTTCGGCCATCGCGAGCAACGTCCGCTCGATGACCTCGGGATCGGCCGTGTCGACATCGAAGGTGTGCTCATGCCCGATCGACTTCGCCGCGTCCGGATCGTCGACCGGGTCCGCATCGATCCCGTGCGCGCGATCCACCAGCGACGCCCCGTGCTGGCCGAGCCGCCGGGTGAGAGCGGCTCGATCCATGGCCGCGAGGTCACCGATGGTGCGGACGCCGAAATCGGCGAGCGCGCTCGCGGTTTGCGGGCCGACGCCCCACAACCGGGAGATCGCCAGTGGCGCCAGGAAGGTCGCCTCCTCGCCGGGCGGCACGACCACGAGGCCATCCGGCTTCCTGAGGTCCGAGGCGATCTTGGCGACCAACTTCGTCCGCGCGACCCCGACCGAGGCGGTCAACCGCAGCTCGTCACGGATCGCCTGCTTGATCCGGCGCGCGATCGTCTCCCCATCGCCGAACAGCGCCCGCGATGCCGTGACGTCGAGGAACGCCTCGTCGATCGACACGGGCTCCACGAGCGGGGTGAATCGTCGCAGGATCGCCATCACCTCGCGGCTGACGCGCTGGTAGGTTGCCCCATCGACGGGCACGAACACGCAGGTCGGGCACAACCGCCGGGCGGTCCGGATCGGCATGGCCGAGTGGACGCCGAACCTCCGGGCCTCGTACGAAGCGGCGCTGACCACGCCACGATCCCCCGTTCCGCCCATGCCGACGACCACGGGCTTGCCGGCCAGTTCCGGGTGATCTCGCTGCTCGACCGCCGCGAAGAACGCATCGAGATCGACGTGCAGGATCGTCCGAGGTGTCACCGGGCGATTGTCGCCCCGCGCGGTGACAACGTCGTGGCACGGGTGCGCGGCGGGCGGTGCGCGGGTGGGGGCAGGCCGGTGCGCGGTGGTGCGGGCGGGCCGTGGGGGTGAGCAGGCACGGCCGCGAGGCAGGTGCGGGTCGGTGCGCGGCTGCGGTGCGGGCGGGTGCAGCCGGCCGGGCTTGGTGAGCAGGCCCGGCCGCGAGGCAGGTGCGGGAGATCGGCGTCGACGCGCTCGGGCTCAGGTCCGAGCCTGGGTCCTGTTACTTCCTGCCATACGGACACCGATGGAGACTTGGTCACGGTGCAGGGCACGTTTCAAAGGATCGTGGCCGTGCGCGCACCTACCCGTGAGCACGAATCGGAGCTTCCCGCCGGCGGATTCGTGGCTGGGTGTCCGCTGATGGCGGCCTTGCTGGCTGGCGATGCCAGATTGGCAAGGTAGGCGGGCACCGGCTAGCCGCGCACGCCCGGCACCGGCTACCGCGCGCGCGGCGCCGGCTTGCAGTGCACACGCGCGCGCGGCGCCGGCTTACAGTCCGCACGCGCGTGGGCGCCGGCTTTCGCTGCACGCCGGCGGCGCGCCCGGGCCGCCGCGCTCCCGCCCCGTCCCCGCCACAGACCGCGACCCCGCGACGGGTCGCGCCCTTGTCTAGCCCTTGGGCTCGACGACGATCGTGACCTCGGGGCTCATGCCGGACATGACCTTGATCGCGACCTTGTAGGTGCCGAGCGACTTGAGCGGCTCGTCCAGCTCGATCTTGTGCTTGTCCACCGTGATCCCGCGACGCGCCAGAGCGTCCGCGATGTCCTTCGAGGTGATAGAGCCGTAGAGCTTGCCGCCGTCGCCGACCTTGACGCCCATGGTGAGCGTGGTCGAGCCGATTCGCGTCGCAGCGACCTCGGCCTCCTCGCGCTCACGCTTGCGCTTGTCCTCGCGCGAAGCGATGTCATGCTGCCAGGCACGGTAG
>SCTE01000214.1 GCA_004298915.1 Chloroflexota bacterium
GCGATACTCCCGACCCCGCAGTGGGGCAATCCGGAGGAAGCGTTGACCTCGAACGTCGGCCAGAGCTACCCGTACTCCAGTGAGACCAACGCGGACAGAGCGGCCGCGGTGGCGGCGCTCGTTGCCGCGCGCGAGGGCCTCGCCGCGACGCTTGGCGCGGAGACCACGCCGCTCGACATCCAGGAGCGCTGGTGGGTCTGGAAATGCCCGACGACCGGGTGCGCGGGGTTCCTGCACGTCGCCGGCTACGCCCGGGACCTCCACGCGCTCTTCGTCGTGTGTGACGGCACCTGCGCGAAGACCTTCCTGCGCTGACGATCCCGCTCGAACCTCAGGCCCCGGCGACCGACGCGGAGATCGCCGCCTCGCGACGACGGCTCCGGATCGACAGCCTCGGGATCATCGTCACCGCGATCGGTTTCGGATTGGTCTACGGCCTCGCCGCTCGAGCCGCCGGCTTCTCGCCGATCGAAGCGAGCGGCATGTCGGTCCTCGTCTTTGCCGGGGCCGCCCAATTCGCCGCGATCGGTTACATCCTTGGCGGGTTCTCGTGGGTCGCTGTCATGGTCCTGACGGCCTTCCTGAATGCCCGCCATTTCCTGTATGGAGCGGCGCTCGCCCCCTACCTCGCGGACCGACCGAGGGCCGTGCGGGCACTGATGGCCCATGTCCTGACGGACGAGGCATTTGCCCTGACGATCGCCCACTTCCGGAGGATCCGACAGGCCGACATGCCGGGTTTCTGGTGGGCCGCGATCGTGACGGTGTTCATTCCCTGGAACATCGCGACGATCGTCGGCGTGCTCGTCGGCGGCCAGATCCCGGACCCGTCGCAATTCGGCCTCGACGTCATCTTCCCGGCTGCGATGGCCGGCCTTGCCGTTGGCCTCGTGACCGGCCGACGAGAGCTCGTGGCCGCCGTGATGGGCGCCGTGGTCGCCGTGGGCGTGGGACTCGCGTCTGACCCGGCGGCCGGGATCATCGCCGGTGGCCTCGTCGGTCCGGCGGTCGGCATGGTCACGCCCCGCGCAAGGGGCGATCGCCCGCATGAGGCTGTCATCGTGTTCACGCCGCGCCTTGACGATCCGTCGATGAGCACCGATGGGGACGCCGCCGAAGGGCTCGCGAGCGACCCTGCAGGCATCGGTCAGCCGCCGGATCCGGCTGTTCGGACCGAGCGCCGACCATGAGCACCGAGCTGGTCTGGCTCGCCCTCCTCATGGGCGCGGTGACCTACCCTTGGCGCGCGGTCCCGTTGCTCGCGCCTGGCGTCCATCGCCTGCCGCCGGTCGCCCGGGAGTATGTCCGGCTCGTCGGGCCGGCCATCCTGGCGGCGCTCGCCGCTGTCAACACCCTCGTCGTCATCGACGCGGCCCGACATCCGTCGCTCCATTTCGGGATCGAGTGGCTCGCGGTCGGGGTCTGCATCATCCTGGTCGCGATGCGGCGCGGCCTCCTCGTCGGCCTCGTCGCGGCGGCGGTCATCGCCGCCCTCGCACGCGCGGCGCTCAGCGGCTGACCTGCGAACGGACGGCGTCCACCTCGATCTCGACGAGCAGCCCGGGCTCGATGAGGGCGGCCACGACGACGAGCGTGGCTGCGGGCCGAACGTCGCGGAAGACTTCGCCGTGGACCTCGGCAACGGCCGCCGCGTGTGCCGCGTCCGTCACGTACATCCTCGACCGAACCACGTCGGCCAGGCTGAACCCGACCTCGGCCAGCGATCGCTCGATGATCCCGAGCGCGGCTCGGGCCTGCGCCGCGGGGTCGTCGGGATGGTCGCCGCCCGGGTCCGTGGTGCCGGCCACCCAGCACGTATCACCGATGACGACGGCCCGGCTGTAGCCGTAGGGGCCCTCCCACGGACTCCCGGAACTCACGCGCCGTCGCATCTCAGGCCGGCGTGCGCCAGCTCCGGACCTCCGGGTCACGCCCCGCGGCCAGCAGCGCGGCAGCCACGAGCGTCGTCCGCGGCACGATCGAGCTGATCTCCAGGTACTCGTCGGGCGAGTGATCCCGCCCGCCGACCGGGCCAAGGCCGTCGATCGAGGGGACGCCCATGCCCGAGGTCGTGTTGGCGTCCGACGCGCCACCGGTGCCGACGTCGGTGGTCGAGAACCCGAGCCGGCCAGCGAGTGCCTTGACGTGCTCGGCGAGCCGACCCGAGCGCTCGAGCTTCTCCATCGGCTGCCATCCCGCCATCTGGGTGATCTCGACGCTGACGTCAGGCACGCCCGGCTCGGCGGCGATCGACCGGATGGCGGCGATCGCCTCCTCGAGCTCGACGCGCGTGATGCCACGGACGTCCACCTCGAGGTTGGCGAGGTCGGGCACGATGTTCGGCCGGGTGCCGGCCTGGAAGACCCCGACGTTTGCGGTCACGCCGGACCAGCGACCGTTGAGCCCCTGGATCCGCTCGACCATCCTGGCGCCGGCGTGAATGGCATTCCGGCCCTGCTCCGGCTCGACGCCGGCGTGGGCGGCTCGGCCACGGACCGTGAGGCGCAGGTCGGCAATGCCCTTGCGTGAGGACACGAAGTCGCCGTTGGCGCGCGCGCACTCGAGGACGAAACACAGGTCGGATTCGGCGGCGACGGCCCGAATGTGGGGCGTCGAGCTCGGCGAGCCGATCTCCTCGTCGGGGTTGGCGATGTACGTGATTCGCTCGAATGGCAGGGCATCCCAGCCGTCATGGAGCGAGCGCAGCGCCGCCAGGGCGTGGATTCCCGCCAGCAGGCCGCCCTTCATGTCCGTGACGCCGGCCCCTTTGGCGATATCCCCGTCCACGCGGAACGGACGCTCGGCGGCGGTCCCGTCGGAGAAGACCGTGTCCATGTGCCCGATGAGGAGGACCCTCGGG
>SCTE01000215.1 GCA_004298915.1 Chloroflexota bacterium
GGCTCGCCAGCACCAGCGGACGCTCATCGACCTGCTCGCTCCGCTCGGGATCGAGGTGGAGTTGCTGACGGGTTCGCTCAAGGCGGCGGACGCCGGGCGCACGCGCGGCCTTCTCGCGAGCGGCATGGCGCGGATCGTCGTCGGGACCCACGCCCTGATCTCCGAGTCGGTGCAGTTCGCCGACCTCGCCCTCGCCATCGTGGACGAGCAGCACCGCTTCGGCGTCGAGCAGCGGGCCGCCCTCGAGGCCAAGGGCGGAACGCTGCCCCACGTCCTGCTCATGACCGCGACCCCGATCCCGCGGACGCTGGGGCAGGTGCTCTATGCGGACCTCGACGTCACCGACCTGCGGACGCCGCCGGTCGGACGGGTGGCGGTGCGAACGGGGATCCGGACGTTCGAGGACCTGGCCGGCACGTGGGATCGCGTTCGCGCCGAGGCCGCCCGGGGCAATCGGGCCTTCGTCGTGGTGCCCCTCATCGTCGAAGGCGAGGCGAACGATGAACCGGCCCTCGACCTGTTCGGGCTGCCCGACGAATCGGTGATCGCCTCGACCGCGGTGGCCGCCGAGGCGGAGGCCGTCCGGCTCCGCGAGCTCCTCGCCCCGCTCCGCGTGGGCCTGGTGCACGGCCGGCTCAAGGCCGCCGATCGCGACGCCGAGATGGCCCGGTTCCGGGATGGCGAGCTCGACGTCCTCGTCGGGACGACCGTCGTCGAGGTCGGGGTGGACGTTCCCGAAGCGACGATGATGATCATCGAGAGCGCCGACCGGTTCGGCCTGGCCCAGCTCCACCAGCTCCGGGGCCGGGTGGGGCGCGGGACCGAGGAATCCTTCTGCGTCCTCGTGTCGGATTCGACCGATGAGACCGCGCGTGCCCGCCTGGCCGCGATTCGCGACGAGCGGGACGGCTTCGCGCTGGCCGAGAAGGACTGGGAGCTCCGTCGGGAAGGCGACGTCCTCGGCTTCGAGCAGAGCGGCCTGCCGGGCCTCCGGGTGGCGTCGCTCCAGCGCGAGGATCATCGAGCGCTGGCGGTGGAGGCGCGGGAGGTCGCCGAGCGGATCCTGACCGACGCCGGAACCCTCCGTGCCGGGCATGAGGCCCTCGAGCGGGAGCTCCGCGCGGGCTGGCTCGCCCCGGTTGCCCGCGGCGAAGCGGAATCCGGGGCATGACCGACGCCCACCCCGGCGCCGGGCGGGTCATCGCGGGTACCGCCCGCGGCATTCGGCTCGTCGCCCCGGGACCGATGACCCGGCCGCTGTCGGACCGGGTCAAGCAGACCCTCTTCGCGATCCTCGAGCCCGCCCTCCGGGGCGGCACGATCCTCGACCTGTTCGCGGGGAGCGGCGCCGGCGGCATCGAGGGCCTGTCACGCGGGGCTGCCGCGGCGATCTTCGTCGACCAGCACCGGGCCGCCGTCGCGGCCATCCGGGAAAACCTGGCGCGGACGCACCTCGGCGGTCCGGCGGCCCACGTCGTCGAGCGAGACGTGACCGGCTGGCTCGGCTCGTCGGACGCGCTGGCCCATGGGCCGGTGGACGTCGTGCTCGTCGACCCTCCGTACGATCAGCCGGGCCTCCTGCTGGCCACCCTCGAGCAGCTCGGACGTCCGGACGCGGCCCTTGCCGACGGCGCGATCGTCGTTGCCAAGCACTTCTGGCGCGACGAGCCGCCCGATCGGATCGGGCTGCTAGCATCCGATCGAGCGCGGCGGTTCGGCGACACTGCGCTGACCTTCTATCGCCGATCGAGCAGGGCGGAGGCGGCATCGTGAGGATCGCGGTCTACCCGGGGTCGTTCGATCCGGTGACCAATGGCCACCTCGACGTGCTCGGTCGGGCACTCGCCGTCTACGACCGGATCGTGGTCGCGGTCATCGCCAATCCGCGCAAGCAGCCGCTGCTGGGCGCCGACGAGCGGATCGCCGTCCTCCGCGCATCGATCACGGAGGTGGGCCTGCCGGCGGATCGCCTGGAGGTGGTCACGTTCGACGGGCTGACCGTCAACGCGGTGC
>SCTE01000025.1 GCA_004298915.1 Chloroflexota bacterium
CCACGCCATCGTCAAGGGCAGGATCACCGAACGGACCGCCTTTGCCGTTGCCATCGGCGCCTTTGTCCTGGCCGTGGCGGTCGGCGTCTACCTGATCTGGCTCCGGGGCCCGGCCATCGCCGCGCTCGGTATCGTCGGCCTGGTCGGCGGCTGGGGCTACACGGCCCCGCCACTCCAGTACAAGTATCGGGCCCTCGGCGTTCCGCTCGTGTTCGTCCTGATGGGGCCGCTCATGGTCGTGGGGAGCTACTTCGCGATCACGGGCACCTGGAGCCTGGTGGCCGCCATCCTGTCGGTGCCGGTCGGCCTCCTCGTCGCGGCGATCCTGCACGGCAACGAGTGGCGTGACATCAGCGAGGACACGCGAGCCGGGATCGTCACCCTGTCGGCCCGGATCGGAAAGGAGTGGGCGCACTACGGCTACGTCGCCCTGGTCCTCGGTGCCTACATGACGCTCGGGCTGTCGGTCGCGGCCGGCTGGCTCCCGCCGGCGACGCTCGTTGCGATCCTGTCGTTGCCGTTCCTCGCCCAGGTCATGCGTTCCGCCGAACTCGGGGCCACCGGGCAGGCACGCGCGATCGCGATGATCGACCTGCAGACGGCCCGCCTGCACCTGGCCTTTGGGGGGCTGCTGGTCCTGGGCGTGCTGCTGTCCGGGCTCGTGCGTGGCTGATTCCGCGACGGGTGACCGAGGGCCAGGGACGGTTGCCCTCGCGATCGGGCTTGCCGCGGCGGCGACGGCATTCACGGCGACGTTCCGCGGGCCGCGCGAGCGCTTCTGGGACCGGATGACCCTGACGGGAGTGTCGCTCGGGCTCATCGCCCTGGGCTTGTCGAGCCGAGCGCGGGGAGCCCGTCTCCGGTTCTGGCACATTCCCATGGGCCTCGCGTCCGCGGCGATCCTGTATGGCACGTTCCAGCTCGGCGATCGCTTCGCGCGGCGCTTCGTCCCGAGCGGCGACGCCGAGATCCGCGAGATCTATGGACTGCGAACCTTGCGACCACGCGGCGAGATCGCCACGAGGCTCGCCACGGTCATCGGGCCGGCCGAGGAGCTCTTCTGGCGCGGCCTGATCCAGGCCGCGCTCATGCGTCGATTCGGTCGCTGGAAGGGTGCGGCCCTGGCGGCCGGAGCCTACGGCGGGGTCCATGTCACGTCGGGCAACTTCACGCTGATGGGCGCGGCCGGGGTTGCCGGTGCCCATTGGTGTGCGCTGTACGCCGCCGGCGCCCCGCTCGGCGTCCTCATCGTCAGCCACGTCGCCTGGGACATCTGGATCTTCCTGGTCCAGCCGACCGGCGAAGTCGAGGTCCTCGCAGCCGGAGACCTGGCAGCCGCCTGACCTGGCACCCGGACGATCGGTCGGACACACTGCAACCCATCCGGCCCGGACCGTGTTCTGGAGATCGATGGACACCGACACCGCCCTCGCATCGCGGCTTGCCACCAACCTCGAGGTGGCGTTTCCGGCCCTCGTCGACGGTCATGCCGCGCGGCTCTACACGATCGCGGTGCGTTACCTCGGCGCGCCGGGCGACGCGGAGGAAGTCGCGCAGGACGCCCTCGTCCGTGCTTACGAGGCCATGACCGGCTATGACCCGACCCGGATTCGTGCCCTGCGCCTCCGACCGTGGCTCGCCACGATCACCCTCAACCTGGCGCGGAATCGCCGACGCCGGATCGCCGACCGCCTCCCGCCGGTTCGCCTCGACCCACTCGTCGAGGTCGGCCGGGAACCGATCGTGCCCGGCCACCTCGCGCCCGCGGCGGTCGCCGAACGCCGCGAGCGGCGCGACGAGCTGGCTGCCGCCCTCCTCACGCTTCCCGGCCCGATGCGCGAGGCCATCGTCCTCCGCCACGTCGACGGGCTTTCCGTTGCCGAGACTGCCACGGCCCTCGGCCGGCCCGAGGGCACCGTCAAGGCGCAGGTCCACCGGGGCCTGGCCCTGCTGCGCACCC
>SCTE01000216.1 GCA_004298915.1 Chloroflexota bacterium
GGCTGCGCGCCATCGCGCCCGCCCGCGCCGCGGGCGGTTCGAGGCCGGTATCGAGCAACTCCGCCTCGATCCCGGCCCTGACCGCGGCGTCCGAGGGCAGCGCATCCGTGTCGATCCCGCGCGCGACGGCCCGAAGGTAGAGCCCCGTGCCACCGACGAGGATCGCGACACCACCGGCCGCGGCGATCCGCGCCAGGACGGTCCGGGCATGCTCGCTGAAATCCGCGACCGAAAACGGCTGGTCCGGTGCCACGAGATCCAGTCCGTGATGCGGGATGCCCTGGCGTTCCTGAACGGTGGCCTTGGCGGTGCCGATATCGAGGCCGACGAAGACCTGTCGCGAATCCGCCGAGATGATCTCGGCCGGGATGCCGTCATTCCGAAGGGCGACGGCCGTCCGGATGGCGAGGCCCGTCTTGCCCGTCGCCGTGGCGCCGGCGATGACCAGCAGGGGCGGAGCGGAGGTCACCCGACCGGCGTGCCTCGAAGCGCGTAGGGGCCCGCGTGACCGATCGTGACGTTGACCAGCGACCCGACCCAGGTTGCGTCGCCCGCGAGGTGGACCAGCTTGTTGCCTCGGGTCCGGCCGGACAACGCGACCTGTCCGGGACCCGGCTGAACGCCGCGAGGGACGCTCCCCTCCCCGTCAGTGCCGGACTCGTCGTGTTCGTGCGAGCGATCGCGCGCGATCGTCTCGACGAGCACCTCGACTTCGCGGCCGAGCCAGCGCTGGTTCCGCTCCAGCCCGATCGGCTCCTGGACCGCGAGGAGCGCGTTGAGGCGCCGCCGCTTGTCGGCGGCGGGCACGTCATCGGCGAGGTGCGTGGCCGGCGTCCCGGGCCGCTCCGAGTAGGCGGCGGCGAAGACCTGGTCGTACCGAACGAGCTCGAGGAACGCGAGCGTCTTCTCGAACTGCGCCTCGGTCTCCCCGCAGAACCCGACGATGATGTCGGTGCTGACGGTGATATCGGGCACGGCCGCGCGGATCCGCTCGAGTCGCTCGAGGTAGTGCTCGGTCGTGTACTGGCGGCCCATCCGGCGGAGGACCTCGTCATCGCCCGATTGCACCGGCAGGTGGAGCGATTCGCACAGGGACGGGCACTCGGCCATGGCATCGATGAGCCGGTCGGACAGGTCCCACGGATGCGAGGTGATGAACCGGAGCCGCGGGATCGCCGGGACGCCGTCCGACGTGCGGATGCCGTCGATGGCCCGGATGAGCTCCGCGAGGTCCGGCTTCGAGCCGAGGTCCAGGCGCCGGCCCGCCCACCGTTCGGTCCGGATGTGGCCGAATCGCGGGTCCGGCTCGAGGTCGTGGCCGTACGAGTTGACGTTCTGCCCGAGGAGCGTGACCTCCCTGAAGCCCGATGCCGCGATCGAGCGGGCCTCGGCCACGATGTCGTCGAACGGACGGCTTCGCTCGGGGCCCCGGCTGAACGGGACGATGCAGTACGTGCAGGTCTTGTCGCAGCCGTAGATGATCGGCAACCACGCCGACACGCTCGATGTCCGCTGGACGGTGCCGGCATCCACGGCGGCCGCGCGCGTGGTCGCGAGATGATCCGCGACGCCGACGACGGTTCGCCCGACGACGGTCGTGGCACCCACGACGCCGACGGGCGCCTGGGCCGATGCCAGCCCCAGCCGATCCAGCAGCTCCGGCTCCTCGTCCGGCCGGAGGAACAGGTCAACCGCCGGATAGCGCCGCTCGAGGCCATCGCGGTCCCGCTCGCGGACCGCGCAGCCGGTGAGGACCACGCGCATCGACGCGTTCGCATCCTTGAGGCGCTGGAGATGACCCTGCCGCCCGATGACCTTCTGCTCGGCCAGTTCGCGGATCGCACAGGTGTTGATCACGACGAGATCGGCCTCGTCCATCGTGGGCGACTCGGTCGCGCCCGCGGTCAGGAGGCGCCCGGCCATCTCCTCGGAATCGCTCCGGTTCATCTGGCAGCCGAGCGTCCAGACGTAGAACCTCGGCAGTGCCCGGGGTTCGGGTCGGAATTCGCCCAGACGCGCGTCATCGGGCTCGGTCCCGCTCCGTCGCTCGGTGGCAGGCGGCGGCGCGATCTCGAGGATCGGGAGGCTGCGAGCGCGGCTGGGTGGTCGTTCGATCATCGGATGGTTGCAGATCCTGCCAGGGCTGCGCGAAGCGGCGCTTCGACGGTGGGCGGCACCCACAGTCGTGCGTGGGTTGCCGCATAGGGTTCGAGGTCGCCATGGTAGTCGCTGCCCCCGGTTGCCACGAGGCCGAGCTCCGCCGCGACGTCCTCCATCGAGCGCACGACCACGTCGTCGAACGATCGGTAGTAGACCTCGAGGCCCCCGAGCCCCGCGTCCTGCAGCTCGCGGACGACCCCCAGGTGGACCGGGGCCTCCGAGAAATGGGCGAGCGACGCCAGGCCACCCGCCGCGCGAATGGCGCGGATCGCCTCGATTGGGCCGAGGCCGTCGCGGGGCACGTAGCCCGGCCGGCCGTGGGACAGGTAGCGCTCGAACGCATCCTCGACGCTCTTGACGTAGCCCTTGGCGATCATCGCCCGGGCGACGCGCGGCCGGCCGAGGGCATCGTCTTCGCCGGTCGCCGGGAGCGCAGCGAGGGCATCGTCGATCGGGAGGCCGAACTCGGCGAGCCGAGCGACCATCGTCGTGAACCGGCTGCGGCGTCGATCGCGCTGCAACTCCAGGGTCGCCTCGAGCTCGTCGTCGTCGAGGTCCACGCCGAGACCGAGGACGTGGACCTCGCTCTCCATCAGCTCCGGCCGATCGCGGACGACCGCGTTGAGCTCGATGCCCGGGAGGAGCTCGAGACCGGGAGGAATCGACCCGGAGGCCACCACCTCGCGCACGCCGGCGAGGGTGTCGTGATCCGTGATCGCGAGGAGGCGGACTCCCGCCGTGGCCGCGGCCGCCACGAGGTCGGCGGGCTCGAGCAGGCCATCGGACCGCGCGGTATGGGTATGGAGATCGATGGTCGATGGGCTGGGCGGCGTCACGCCGCCGTGCCACGGGTCGTGGCGCTTTCGTCGAGCCGCCACGCTCAGGCCTCGAACAGGCGGGTCAGCCGCTCCATCGCGAGGGCGCGCCCGGTCGCCGGATCCACGTCGACCTGGAGCGCGTTCATGATCACGTTCCCCTCCCCGACCGCGAACCGCGTCGGCAGGGCGTTGATGAACCGCGGCAGGACGGTCTTCGGATCGAATCCGATGACGCTCCAGATCGGTCCCGTCATCCCGAGATCCGTCTGGTAGGCGGTCCCGCCGGGCAGGATCCGCTCGTCGCCGGTGACGACGTGGGTGTGGGTGCCAACGACGGCCGAGACCCGGCCATCGAGGTAGAGCCCCAGGGCGTTCTTCTCGGACGTGATCTCGCAGTGGAAATCCACGAGCCGAACGGGCGGCAGCGCCTCGGACGCCTCATCGAACAGCCGATCGGCTTCCGTGAACGGATTGTCGATGGGCTGCATGAACGTCCGGCCCTGCAGGTTGATCACTGCGAGATCGGTGCCGTCGAGGGCCTGGTAGACACCCCAGCCACGGCCCGGCACGTCGTGGGTGCCGTAGTTGAGTGGTCGGAGGATGCGGTCATCCTTCTCGAGGGATTCGTAGATCTCGCGCTTGTCCCAGATGTGGTTGCCCGAGGTGATCACATCCACACCGTGGGCGAACAGCGCGTCCGCCGTCGAGGCGGTCAGGCCCATGCCACCGGCAAGGTTCTCGCCATTAGCGGTCACGAAGTCGAGGCCGCGCTCCTCGCGCAGGGCCGGCAGGAGCGCCTCGATCGCCAGCCGGCCCGGCTTCCCGATGACGTCGCCGATCATCAGGATCCGGCACGCATTCGGTGGCCGTTCGGCGTTGCCGTTCGCCGGGTTGCCGAGCCGGACGCGACCAGCATGATTCGGCGTTCCTGGTTCGTCCATGATCGACATCCGTGTCAGGGTAGCCGAGCGAGACGCGGTCGTCCGTCGAAGGCGTGTTGCCGGGGCACGAACTCAGGTAAGCGCCGGGACCAACTCGCCGAGTGGCCCGTACACAAGCGTCCAGACGAACGCGCCGACGATCGCGGCGAGGGCCGCCTGAATCGCGACGAGCGCCGGGCGATCGGGCGGTTCGCGAAGGCGGCGCATCAGGATGGAGAACGCGATGGCGGCAACCGCCGCAATCAGCACGATCGCGACCAGCGGCACCAGCCCGCCGTCGTACCCGGACCGCGTGACAACGGCTCGCATGGGCGTGACACCGAGAAATCCGATAAGAGCAGCCGCACCGAGCCGCTCGATGCGTCCGACCGTCGCCGACGCTCGAGGCGACATCGTCCTCTCGGCCCGGTGGACACCCCAACCAGACAAGGCACCGACGATGACGCCGGTCATAGGCGCGAAGAGGAGCGCCCCGAAGCCCAACGCGTCGACGAACAGGCCCGCCGACACGGCAACGGTCCAACCGAGGATTGCGTAGCCAGCCACGTGGACTCGCATGGCAACTCCTCTCAAGAAGAGCAGAGGCCTCGATCGCGCCCCTGCCCTACTTCGCGTACTCCACGGCGCGCGTCTCGCGGATGACGGTGACCTTGATCTGACCGGGGTAGGTCAGCTGCTCCTCGATCTTCTTCACGATGTCGCGGGCGAGGCGGGTGGCGGTGAGGTCGTCGATCTCCTCCGGACGGACGAGGATCCGGACCTCGCGACCGGCCTGGACGGCGAAGGACTTCTCGACGCCGGTGAACGACTCGGCGATCCCCTGGAGGTCCTCGAGGCGCTTGACGTAGGTTTCCATCGTCTCGCCGCGCGCGCCGGGGCGAGATGCCGAGATGGCATCGGACACCTGGACGATCGGGGCCTCGAGACAGGCGTACTCGACTTCCTGATGATGCGCGGCGATCGCGTTGACGACCCGAGGCGGCAGGTCGGCCTTCTGCGCGATGGCCGCGCCGATCGCCGCATGTGGACCCTCGACCTCGTGGTCGACGGCCTTGCCGATGTCATGGAGCAGGCCGCCCATCTTGGCGATCATGATGTCGCCGCCGAGCTCGCCGGCGATCACCGACGCCAGGGCGCTCGTCTCGACCGAGTGGAGCAGCACGTTCTGCCCGTAGCTTGTGCGGTACTTGAGCCGGCCGAGCAACTTGACGATGTCGGCGGGGAGTCCGGGAACGCCCGCATCGTAGGCCGCCTGTTCGCCAGCCTGGCGGATGATCACGTCCACCTCGGCCCGTGCCTTGGCAACGACTTCCTCGATTCGTCCGGGGTGGATGCGCCCATCGCCCATGAGCTTCATGAGCGAGACCCGGGCGATCTCGCGGCGGACCGGGTCGAACCCGGACAGGACCACGGTCTCGGGCGTGTCGTCGATGATCAGGTCCACGCCGGTTGCCTGTTCGAGGGCCCGGATGTTGCGGCCCTCGCGGCCGATGATCCGGCCCTTCATCTCGTCGCTCGGGAGATGGACCACGGTGACGGTGTGTTCCGCGGTGTGATCCGCGGCGACGCGCTGCATGGCGGTCACGATGATGTCGCGGGCCTTCTCGTTGGCCTCGTCCCGGGCCCGGCGCTCGATGGCCCGGGCAATCTTCACCGCATCGTGCTCGGCCTCCTCGCGGACGGCCTCGATGAGCATGGACTTGGCGTCATCCTGCGCCAGGCCACTCACCTTCTCGAGGGCGGCCACCCGCTCGGCATTGAGACGGCCGAGGTCCTCGCGCTGTCGTTCGAGCTCCAGTTCGCGTTCCAGGAGCTTGCGGTCCCGCTGCTCGAGCATGTCCGTCCGCTGGTCGAGCTGCTCGTCCCGCGCCGTCAGGCGTCGTTCGATGGTGGCCAGTTCGCTCCGGCGCGACCGGGCTTCCTCCTCCGCCTCGCGGAGCAGGCGAATCTTGTCTTCCTTGGCCTCGAGGATGAGGTCCTTCTGCTGGGTTCGGGCATCCGCGACAGATCGGAA
>SCTE01000217.1 GCA_004298915.1 Chloroflexota bacterium
TGAACGCATCGGACGCGCCAACGAGGCGCATGACCTCGATCTCCTCAGCCCTGGCCACGACCGCCAGGCGGATCGTGTTGATGATGATGAACAGGACGATCGCGCCGATGATGGCGAGGATCACGACACCCGCCGTGCGCAGGAACTCGGTCACCGTGAGCACTCGCGTCACGAGGTCGGTGATGTTCTTCACCCGCTCGACGAGCGGATCGGCGCGCAGCGCGTCGGTCACCGCCGCGAAGTCCGACGGATCGCGGAGCTTGACCTCGAGGCTGGCGTGGAGGGGGTTCGCATCGAGGTAGGACGTCAGGTCCTCCTCGCCCTGGGCAGCCCGAGCCTCCTGGAATCGCTGGAGGGCGGCCTCCCGGGAGACGAACGCCACGTCTCGAACCTCGGGCAGGGCTCCGATCCGGAGGCGGAGCTGCTCGATCTCGGCATCGGATGCCGTCGCCCGAAGGTCGGCCACCACCTCGACCTTCTGCTCGACGAACTGCAGGCCCGCGAGGAGGCCGTTCTGGACGATGAAGAAGCCCGAGAGCAGGAGCAGCATCAGCGTCATCGTCGCGGTCGCGGCGAGGCTCATCGCGCCGTTGCGCCAGAAGCCCTGCCACGCCCGCGACAGGCTGAAGGCGAGGAATCGGATCATCCGATCAGGCCTGCCGGTGGTAGCGGCCACCGACCTCGTCGCGGATGATGCGACCCTCCTCGAGGGCCACCACCCGCTTGCGGAGGGCCGTGACGACCTCGGCATTGTGCGTCGCCATCAGGACCGTGACGCCGAGCTGGTTGATCCGGAGCAGGAGCTGGATGATCTCCCAGCTGATCAGCGGATCGAGGTTGCCGGTCGGCTCGTCGGCAATGACCAGGCGAGGATCGTGGACGAGGGCCCGGGCGATCGCGGTCCGCTGCTGCTCGCCGCCCGACAACTGGCGCGGGAACTGGTCGGCCTGGGGCACGAGGCCGACGAGCCGGAGCGCGCGGTCCACGGCGGGGCGAATCCGGCCGCGCGGGGTGCCGGTCACCTCGAGGGCGAAGGCGATGTTCTCGCGGACGGTCTTGTTCGGCAGGAGCTTGAAGTCCTGGAAGACCGCGCCGATCTTGCGGCGCACCCGGGCGACCTTCCGCCGCGGCAGGCGGGCCAGGTTGTCACCGTCGAGGAAGACCTCGCCCTGGGTCGCCAGCTCGTCCCGGATGATCAGTTTCATGAGGGTCGACTTGCCGGCCCCGCTCGGACCGACGAGGAAGACGAAGTCGCCCTCCGGGATCACGAGGTCCACGTCCCGGAGTGCCTCGCGGCCGTTCGGGTAGCGCTTGGTGACGTCGTTCAGGACGAGGACCGCCGTGCGCTCGGGGTCCGCATCGGCGTCGAAGGCGTCGCCGGCGGCGGAGGCTCGCTGCGTGCCTGCTGAGGTCATCGTCAAGATCGGCTCCGCGGTCTGGGGCGGCGATCATCGGGGATCGTCGCGTCCTCGCGAGACTCCGGGCCCGGGGCACATCGGAGGGAGCCACGTCGACCGTGAGGCTACCACCGCCCCGCGAGGTGGGGCAACCGACACCGGTCCGCGCTCGTCAGAGCAGACCCGGCGAGGTCGGGATGTAGCGATCGAACGCGGCGAAGGCGCGATTCCAGCCCAGCAGGACCGGGAAGCCTTCGATCCGGAGGCCGGCCTGGACGAGCATCTCGATCGTCGGGCCGGCGTGGCCGGTGACCCAGACCGACGAGGCGCCACGGGGCGGAACGGCGGTCAGCAGATCGGCGACGACTGCGGCAAGCGGCAGGTTCGGCTGCACCGCGACGGGGCCGATCCGGCCAACCGCCGAGGTGTAGCCATACCCGGCAAGGCGCCCCGACGCATCGCGGTAGGTCGAGCAGACCCTGCCACCGGAACGAAGGAAGGCATGGTCCGCGGGATGCGCGAACCCGAGGACCTCCCGGTCGAGGTCGTCGATCTCGGCCGCGACCTGCGGATCGAGGGCTGACCCGCTGCCGGACCCGCTGCCGGACCCGCTGCCGGACCCGCTGCCCTCCGCCGTTCGAGTGGTGACCACGCCCGTCGGAAGCGGCACGAGTCGATCGAGCCGGGTCGGCCGACCGACGAGGTTGAAGGCAGGAATACGGGCGACCATCCCGACCGACGCATAGAGCCCGTTCGAGATGGGCTGGGCCGGGTCGGTCGCGACCGCGCGAACCGCGCCGTCCGCCGGCAGGATCCGATCGAGCAGCACCCGCCCGAGGCCGCGCCCCTGCTCGCCGGGGCGGACGAACAGCATCGACAGGAACCACGTCGGCCCGCGGCGGGCGGCCGCCGCGAACGCCACCACGGACGCACGGGCATCGCCGGGCGCCGTCCCGGTCGGTTCGAGCCTCGTCGCGACCCAGAAGAGCCCCGGGTCGGTCGCCAGGAGGTGGGCATGCAGCAGCCGAAGCTGCGCATTGTCCGGCGGGATCTCGAGCTGCCCGAGCGGCAGCAGGTAGTCGTTCAGGCCCGCCCGCCAGACGTCCTCGCAAGCCGCAAGGTCATCCGTGGTCGCCGGCCGGACGGTGATGCCATCGGGCGCGGAATGCGCTGGCTCGGCCGCCTCAGGCAGCCCTTGCTGGTTCACGCGGATTCATCGTCTCCCGAAGACGAGGGAGGCCGACCCGTGGCCACGCGCTCGAGCTCGGCCTGCATGAACATGTCCAGGTCACCGTCGAGCACGCCGCTCGTGTTGGACGTCTCGAAACCCGTCCGGAGGTCCTTGACCATCTGGTAGGGATGGAGGACGTAGCTCCGGATCTGGTTGCCCCAGCCCGCGGTGACGTGCTCGCCCCGCAGCTTGCGAAGCTCGTCCTCGCGCTTCTCGATCTCGAGCTCGAGCAGGCGGGACTTCAGGACCCTCGTCGCCAGCTCACGGTTCTGGGTCGCCGACCGCTCGTTCTGGCAGGTCACGACGATGCCCGTCGGCAGGTGCGTCAGCCGGATGGCCGATTCGGTCTTCTGGACGTGCTGGCCCCCGGCACCCGACGAGCGGAACGTGTCGACGCGGATCTCGTCCCAATTGAGCTCGATTTCCACGTCATCGTCGGCCTCGGGCATGATCTCGACGAGGGCGAACGTGGTCTGGCGGCGCTTCTGCGCGTCGTACGGGCTGATCCTGACCAACCGATGCACGCCCCGCTCCGCGCGCAGCCAGCCGAACGCGAACCGCCCGTCGATCGTCACGGTCGCGCTCTTGATGCCCGCCTGCTCGCCCTCGGTCGAATCGACCACGTCGGTCTTGAAGCGGTGCCGCTCGGCCCATCGGAGGTACATCCGGAGGAGCATCTCGGCCCAGTCGGTCGCTTCGGTCCCACCGGCACCCGCCGAGATCGTCAGGACCGCGTTCTTCGCGTCGTACTCACCCGAGAACAGGAGCAGCGTCCGCTCGCGCTGGAAGATCTTCTCCAGGTCCGCGGCCTCGCGATCGACGTCCGCCTCGGTCTCCGGGTCCGGGCTCTCGTCGAGCAGGCTCAGGAGTTCCAGCAGGTCGGTGGCGCGCTTCTCGAGGCTCCGCCAAAGCGCGATCTCGTCGCGGAGGCCCTCGGCCTCCCGCAGGACCGCCTGGGCGGCTCGCTGGTCATCCCAGAAGGCGGGATCCGACGCTCGTGCGTCCAGGGCGGTCAGGCGCTCGTCTTTGGTCCCGAGGTCAAAGACGCCCCGACGTCGACCGGATCCGCTCCGCGAGGTCCCTGATGAACGCGCCGTCCATCAGTTGCGGACCCGGAGGTCCTGGAGCAGGATCGGACGGAGCTCGATGAGTCGGAGGGCCGACTTGCTCCGTGCGACGACGGGGTTCACACACGGACAGTAGCCGTTGTGGGGGCAGACACCACAGTTGCCATCGCAATCGAGGGCGGCGGCGTAACTGCAGGACCGACAATCTCGCTCACAGGCGATCAGGTCAACGAAACTCGCTTCCTCAGCCTGCTTCACAGATCCCTCTCTCAACACACCATTGGGCACGGCGGGCGGGGCGCGGGGGGTGCCGGTTGGGA
>SCTE01000026.1 GCA_004298915.1 Chloroflexota bacterium
GGGCCACTGACGTCGGACCAGGCGGCGGGCATCGCCAAGTCAATCGACGCTCGACGGCCGGTGGAGCCCGACCATGCGTTCTCCGCGCTCGCGCCGGCCGAGCCGGTCGACGGCCTGCGGGCGAGTGCAGGGCCCCACGGGCCGGCGGTCGAGGAGGAGCCGGTTGGGGCCGGAATCGGCGCCCCGTGACGCGAGCCATCGAGGCGGCGATCGCACGCCTGCGGGTCGTCCGCACCTTCGCGGACCGGCCGCTCGATCCCGCGGACCTCGACGCGATCCTGGCCGCGGGTCGCCGCGCGAGCAGCTCGAAGAACCAGCAGCGCTGGGACTTCATCGTGATCACCGATCGTGACCGATTGCGGGCGCTGAGCTCCGTCGGCAGGTTCGCGAGCCACCTCGCGGGAGCGGCCGCCGCGATCGCGCTCGTCACGCCGGATCCCCGCGCGCCGGGAGCGCCGCTGTCGGTCCTGTGGGACCTCGGGCTCGCGTCCCAGAACATGATCCTCGTCGCATGGGGCCGCGGAATCGGGAGCTGCCCGGCGACCGTCTACGACCATGCCCTGGCCGCGGAGCTGCTCGACCTGCCGGCGGGCATGGCCTGCGAGTACCTGCTCTCGTTCGGCTACCCGGCCGATCCCACGGATCTCACGCGACCGCTCCGGCCGGGTGGTCGGCGCTCGCTCGACGAGATCGTCCATCGGGAGCACTGGTAGGCCGTACCGACATCCGGGCCTCGTCTCGGCGACGGCCGATCCGTCAGCGCCGCTTGCGCAGGTAGGCGGTCAGCGCAGCGTCGTATCCGAGGGACTCGTAGAGCCGCCGGGCATCGGGTCGGTGGTGGCCCGCGGTGACCTCGACGAAGGCGGCCTTGCGCTCGCCTGCGATGAGCTCGACCTCGCCGATGAGTCGCCGCCCGACGCCGCGAGCCCGGGCCCCGGCATCGACGACGAGGGCGAGGATCCGGATGGCCTCGTCGTCGTGCTCGAACCGCGGGATCACGTGATAGGCGATGAACCCGATGACCGTCCCTTCCGCGTCCGCAACGATCACCCGCGAGGCGTCGTCGTCGAAGCGCGCCAGTCGAGCGGCCACGACCGAGGGGGTCACCGGATAACCCTCGTCGGTGAACAGCGCGGCAATGCGGGTGGCGTCGGCCGGCGTGGCGGGCCGGAGGTTGGTGCCCGGGACATCGGTCATGCCCGGATGGTATCGCCGACGGGCCGGGTCCGGCGGTGAGTCTCGGGGCGAGGGGCGCGGGGACATCGATCCGCGCCGGAGCCCCCACCGCGGGTCTGACGATCCTGTCGGGCGCCGGGCCATCCGATCGGTTGCCGGACGACCCGATCCCCCGCCCGGCCGGGTCAGCGCAGGAGCAGGTCCGCGATCGGCTCCCCGACCGGCTCGAAGCCCATCCGTCGGTAGAGGCGCTCCGTGCGCACCATGCCCGCCTCCGCCAGGAGGTGGATCAGGCCGACGCCCTGGTCGAGTGCCCCGCTGATCGCGATGGCCGTCAGGAGCGTCGCGTATCCATGTCCACGAGCCGCCGGGATCGTGCCGATCGACGAAAGGTAGCTGGCTCCGCCCGAGGTGACGCGCCGGGCAGCGGCCACGGGCCGGTCATGGTCGAGCAGGAGCAGGACGGCCCCACCGTCGCGTCGTGATGCTGCAAGCGTCTCCGCGGCCAGTGCCGGGACGCGGTCGGTCTCGACGTCGAACGCCTCGACGAGGACGCGGGCGACGTCCATCGCCGATGATGCCGAACTGGGACCGACCTCCTCGACGCGCAGGTTTGGCCGGCCGTGGATCGTCCGGGCGACGGCTAGGGCAGGGCCGGTGTCCGCAAGGGCCATCGCCCGGTCTCGCCCGACGATCCGGAAGCCGGCCCGGATCAGCCTTGTCTCAAGGTCGTGGGGCGCCCCGCCGAGCGGCATCGTCCTGACATGGGGCAGTCGGCCGAGCGTCGCGAACAGCGTGATGAGGTCGTCGATCCGCGCTTCGAACCCCGCCTCGTCTGACGGCCAGCGTGGCGCGACGACGCGGTTCCAGAACGGTTCCGGGTCGGCGGGGTCGTGGAGGAGCCAGGCATCGCCGAGATCGCGCAGCTCACGCCCACCTCGCGCGTGGACCTGGGCCTCGTGGATCGCCAGCCGCTCGCCAAGGACGGGATCGACGACGAGCGGGGGGAGCAACGCGACCCCGATCAGGCCGTCGGCGGGCGCTGCAGCACGAAGAGCGTGGCCCCGGATGGGAGTTCGATGACCGTCGGATCCGGCGTGTTGGCGTCCCTGAACCAGCCGCGATAGGCGTCAACATCGTGCAGGCCGGCGCCCGAGAAGACCTCGTCGAGGTGGACGCCGGCGATCAGTTCGCCATGGATCGAGTGGAGCTCGTCGTCGTCCGTCGGCAGGAGCCAGTCCAGGACCAGCAGCCAGCCGCCCGGCGCGACCGCCGCCCAGGCACCGCGAAGGGAGTCCGCCGGATCGGCGAGGGCATGCAGGGCGTACTGGTAGTAGATCGTGTCGAAGGGACCGGCGATGTCGTGGATCGATATCGAGTCAATGTGAATTCGCTCGGCGAGGCCGGCATCCTCGATCAACTGGAGGGCTCGAGCCCTCGAGTCGGGCTCGTCCTCGATACCGATCAGGCCGAGGTTCGGGAAGCGCTGAGCCATCGCGACCAGCCAGCGGCCCCCGCCACAGTGCACATCGAGCACCCGGCCGCCGTGAGACAGGCTGGCGACGAGATCCGGCAGCGCGGCCAGGGCCTCCGCGAAGAAGACCGCGACGTCCTGACGGGTGACCCGTTCGATGGCCGCCCGGTACCGATCCGGCCGGCTCCGGATCGGCGCGCCGGTCCGGAAGAAGTCGAGCATCCCGTCCCAGTCGAGCGTCGACACGACCGAATGGATGACCTGGCCTCCCAGATAGGCCGTGCGCTGCTCATCGATGAGGACCGCGGCGAGTTCATCGTCGACCCGCAGGCGATCCGTGGACGTCAGGAGCCCGTGGGCGTCTGCCGCCCACGCCCAGGTCGTGACTGCCTTCGGGTGGGTCCCCGTTCGCGTCGCGAGCTCCTCGGTCGTCAATCCCGCGGACCCGGCCGTCCGAAGGACGTGAAAGAACCCCAGTTCGATCCCGAGGTACGCGATCCACGTTCGGTAGAACCCGGCGAGGGCGGCGATGACGTCGTCGTGCTGCTCGTCGAGATGCATCGTCCGGGGATTGTCGCACGCCGGCACGCTCCAATAACCGGCTACGCCGTGGTAGCATGTGGCGAGCCGGGACCCGCATGGACGACCCGGACCTGATCGGAGCACACGATGCCTGCACTCGCCCGCCGAATCGGCCTCGGACTGGCCGCCCGAGGTGAACCGGATGAAGTCCTCGACTGGGCCCGGCAGGCCCGGGACGCCGGTCTCGAATCGATCTGGATCCACGATTCCTACTTCGAACGGGATGCCGTCACCTTCGCGACCGTGGTCGCGGATGGCATGGCGCGGGATCGCGACGGCAGTTCGTTCCGCGTTGCGCTCGGCGCGGTCAATCCGAACACCCGTCACCCGGTCGTCCTCGCCATGACCGGGTCGGCGTTGGACGAGCTCCTCCCCGGACGCATCGTGATCGGCCTCGGCACGGGCCTTCCGCTCCGCCTCAAGCAGATGGGCATCCCCTATGCCCCGGATGCCGCGATTGCCGGCGTGTCGGAGGCGATGGACAAGATGCGCGCCCTGTGGGCCGGCGAGCGCCTGCCGTCAGCCACACCGGGCCTCCCGCCGATCCAGCCCATGTTCCCGCCGACGCATCGAATCCCGCTCGTGATTGCCGCGTATCGCAAGGAATTCGTCGCCCTTGCCGGCCAGAAGGCGGACGGCTACCTTGCCCGCCCCGCCGAGTCGATTCCATCGCTCCGGGGCATCCTCGAGCGGCTCCGGTCCGCGGCGCTCGAGGCCGGCCGCGATCCCGGGGCGGTCGAGTCGTCGGGTTATCTCCTGTCGCTCGTCGACAAGACCAGGCGCGAGGCGCTGAACCGGGCGAAGCGCGAACCGTTCGTCATCTACATGATGTCGGTCCTGTCGGACATCTCGCTCGGCCGGGCCGGATTCGAGCCCGCGCTCCGGGACGCGATCTCGGCGGCGTGGCGAGCGGAGGACTTCACGGCGGCCGGCAACCTGATCCCGGACGACCTGCTCGACGCGTTCATGCTGTGCGGCACCCGCGAGGACGTCGCCGAGAAGGCCATGGCGTTCCAGGTCGGCACCGGCCTGGACCTGCCGCTCCTCCAGCCGGTGCTCCAGGAAGACCGCCAGATCCAGGAACTCCTCGCCGCCGCGACGCTGTTCGCGGAGGCACGGGTCGCGACGACCGCGGCCGTGTCGTCCCGCCCGGTGGCGGTCGGCAGCGGTGTCGCCGCCTCGATGCCCGCGAACCCGGCGGAACCCCACGAAGAGCCGACTCGCGATGCCAGCCCGGGCACGAGCCTGGCCGACGATCGTCGGCTCGGCCCCGTCGAGGCGGCGCGACGTCGGATCGCGGCCACCTGGGAGATCCTTCGCCCGTTCGCCTACACCGCGTCGGTGATCCCCGTAGCCGCGGGTGCGGCGCTGGCCTCGGTCGACGGACGGTTCCAGTGGCTTCCGTTCCTGGCGGCGCTCGTCGGAGGCGTGCTCCTCCACTCCGGGACGAACATCATCAACGAGATCTACGACGTCCGGCAGGGCGTGGACACGATCGTCTCGCCACGGGCGAGCCACGCCATCGTCAAGGGCAGGATCACCGAACGGACCGCCTTTGCCGTTGCCATCGGC
>SCTE01000218.1 GCA_004298915.1 Chloroflexota bacterium
TCGGAACGGATGGCTGGCGAGCCCGGATTGCCGAGGACTACACGTTCGATGCGGTCCGCCGGTGCGCCGACGGGGTCGCGCGCTACGTCGTCGAGCGCGGCGAACAGGTACGCGGCGTCGTCATCGCCTATGACCGGCGCTTCGCCTCCGAGCACTTCGCGACGGCGGCCGCCGAGGTCCTCCTCGCCAACGACATCAACGTCGCCTTCTCGACCACGGCCGTGCCGACCCAGATGAGCTCGTACGAGGTCGTCGAACGCGGCGCCTCGGCGGGGATCGTCATCACCGCAAGCCACAATCCATGGACGGACAACGGGTTCAAGGTGAAGTCACCGACCGGTTCCGCGGCCGGCCCCGAGATGCTCAAGGTCATCGAGGCCGGCATCGCCGCCAACGGTGGCGTCGTCCTCCCGAGGCGCCCGATCGCCGATGCCGAGGCTGCCGGCCTGTTCGAGCGGTTCGACCCGTTCGAGGGCTACGAGCGGTATGTCCGTCGAACGGTTGACATCGACGCGCTCAAGGCAGCCGACGTCAGCGTCCTCGTCGAGCCGATGTGGGGCGCCGGCGCGGGCTGGACGAGCCGCCTCCTGCGCGGCGGGCGGATCCGGATCAACGAGATCCACCAGGAGCGCAACCCGTACTTCGGTGGCGTCAACCCGGAGCCGATCCGCCCGAACGTGGACGAAGCGCTCGCGCTGCTGGCCGGCGGCGGTTACGACATGGGCCTCATGCTCGATGGCGACGCGGATCGGGCCGGTGCGGCCGACGAGCAGGGCACGTTCATCCATCAGCTCGAGGTCACGGGCCTGCTCATGTACTACCTCGCCGAGCACCGAGGGCTGCGCGAGCCGGTCGCCATCTCGGTCAACAACACGTCCATGGCCGCCCGCCTCGGGGCGCATTTCGGGATCGAAGTCCACGAGACCCCGGTCGGGTTCAAGTACATCGGACCCAAGATGATCGAGACGGGCGCGATGATGGGCGCCGAGGAGAGCGGCGGTTTCGGATTCGGGATGCACTTGCCCGAGCGCGACGGGATCTACGCCGACCTGCTCCTGCTCGACCTGTTCCTGCGCGAGCGAGCCCAGGGCCGCTGGCCCGTCTCGAAGATGCTCGAGCACTTCCACGAACTGGCGGGCCCGTCCTTCTACCGGCGCATCGACGTCCACTTCGATCGATCGGAATACGACGCGGTCAAGCAGCACGTGCTCGTCGGTCTGGCCGACGAGCCGCCGGCGGAGTTGGCCGGCCAGGCCGTGACGACGACCCAGCTCCTGAGCACGAACGACGGCATGAAGTTCTTCGTCGCCGACGGCAGCTGGCTGCTGATCCGGGCCTCGGGCACCGAGCCGCTGCTCCGGATCTACACGGAAGCGACATCCGCTGACCTGCGGGAGGCCATGCTCGTGTCCGGCGAGCGCCTGGTACGGGGGAACTGAGCATGGGGGACGTCAATGCCGGCGCCGGGGCGGCCGCGCGGCGGGTGGACAAGCCCTGGGGACATGAGCTCATCTGGGCCCATACGGATCGCTACGTCGGCAAGATCCTCGTCATCGAGACCGGCAAGCGCCTGTCCTACCAGTACCACGAGATCAAGGACGAATCGATCCGTGTCCTGTCGGGCCGGCTGCGGCTCACGCTCGAGAACGCCCAGGGCGTGGACGAGGAGTACGAGCTCGGTCCGGGCGATGACGCGCACGTGCCGACCGGCCGACGCCACCGCTATGCGGCGATCGAGCGCTGCGAGCTGATGGAGGTCTCGACACCGGAGCTCGACGACGTCATCCGCCTGTCCGACGACTTCGGGCGCGAGGGGACCTCGGCCCCCTGACCATTTCCGGGTGCCCAACCGGCACCTCCGGGTGTAGGCTGTCCCCGCGACCGTCTCGTCGGGTCGATGGTGCAAGGACCGGACGGCGGCTCGTCGAACTGCCCCTGTGGGGGCCGGAGGGTCTGGCACGATGCACAGCTCCTTGATCGGCAAGGTCGAGAAGGCCAATCGTTACGCCCGGGAACTCGATCGCATTTCCCTCGATCGCGTTTCGCTCACGTTCCGCGGCGACAACGACACGCACCAGGTCTCGCTCGACGCCGGTCAGTGGCATTGCACCTGCCACTACTTCCAGAGTTGGGGAGCGTGTGTCCACCTGCTCGCCCTGCAGAAGGTCTTCGGCGTGATGCTGCCCGATGAGGCGCAGGTCTCGATCTTCGGACCGACGGCGGTGCCGACCGCCTGACTCCGGAGGCCGGCCGCGGGGCCGCCTCCACCAGACGAACCGACGACCCGCCCGGGATTCCCGAGCGGGTCGTTGCGTGGCGGGATACGACACGGGACACGTCGCCCCGGATGGTCAGTGCACCGTGATCGCCCAGTAGGTCAGGCCATCGCCCCGTCCATCGGCCCGGAAGACACGGGCTTCCAGGACCCAGCGTCCGGCCGGGAGCGGCCCCAGGCTGACCGATCGCCCATCGGCCGCGCGTGCACCCGTGGGAACGCCAAGCGGATGGGCCCCCCGCGTGTCGTCGGCCGGGGCGAATTCGGCCGACACGTCCCCGATGGCCGCCCCATCCGCGAACCGGACCTGAAGCACCTCCGCGCTGCTCGCCTCGACGGCCGGGACTGCCGCGAATGGCAACCACGGGGCGTCGCTGCCGACACCATCCATCGCATAGGTTCCGAGTTCCCCGAGGACGGTGCCCTCGGCAGTCTCGAGCTCGGCGACCGGGCGGAGCGGCTGGTCCGTCGACATTCCACTTGGCGGATCGGTCAGGGCCACCGTCGGGAGCGGCGCCGTGGCCGACCCACTCGGGTCCGCGGAGCCGGGCACCGCCGCCGCGGCACAGCCCATCAGGCCGGCAAGGGCGAGGATCGTCAGCC
>SCTE01000219.1 GCA_004298915.1 Chloroflexota bacterium
CACCGGGGGCTGCTTCCAGGCGACATTGACCGCCGCGAACGGGCCGTCCGGAATCGACGCGCCGCCGCCGCCGGACGAGTATTCACCCGTGCCATCCGTGACGATCGCGGACATCGCGGCAACCTGCGTCGTCTCGTCGCGCTTGAGCTCGTCGACGACAGACATCGCGAGTCCTAGTCGGGTCGCGTCCGCATAGGCCCGATCGATCGTCACCCGGTAGCCGTCGACGACCTGGGACAGGTCTAGCTCAACCCCGCGATGCCACGGCACGTCGAACGGACCGGCGAACATGAAGTACAGCGCCTGGAGCCTCCCATTGGCCCCGGCCACCATGAATGCGGCCGCGAGCAGGCCGATCACCCAGGCGCGGCGTCCCGGGCGGAGGCGGGAGCGGCGGGGAGCGCGCGGTGCCCATCCACGCAATGCGCGGTCGATTCGATCGTCGAGGCGTTCGATGACGCCCAGCGATGGCTCGATTCTGAGGAGCTCGATCAGGTCCGCCTCGAGCCGGTCGCTCAGGGCGAGCTTCGAATTGCGCACGTCAGATGTCGACACGGTAGCTCTCCCTGATGGTCGCGAGGGCACGGCTGAGGAGTTTCTGAGCTGCTTGGTCGGACTTGCCAAGGACGTCCCCGATTTCGCGAGCGGTCAGCCCGGCGGCATAGCGGAGGACGAGGGCCTCCTGCTGAACCAGAGGCAGGTCGTTGACCGCCGCCGCGAGCGCGGTCCGCCTCTCGTTGGCGAGGACGCGCGCCTCAGGCAGGCTCGCCGGTCTCTCGTCCGGGATGTCCGCGATGAGCGGTGTTGCCAACCCACGGCGGCCAGCATCGATCGCAGCGTTTCTGGCGATCCGTAGGAGCCAGGCGAGGAACCCGCCGCCGGTCGGGCGGTAGCGAGGCATCGCGACCATGGCCCGTTCGAACGTGACCGCTGTCAGGTCGGCCGCGTTGTCCTCGCCACTCGTCCTCGTCCGGAGGTAGCGAAAGACTGCGAGGCGGTGGCGGCTATACAGGAGACCGAAGGCGGTCGGATCGGAGCGCGCGGCGAGGGCCAGTTCCTCGTCCCGCTCGCCAACCGGAGCGTCCTCCTCGATCGCCAATGCGCGAGCGTCCTGCATTGAATCTCCGTCACCGTTGCGTCGTCTGTGCGCTTCTACCTCGATAACGCGGCCAGAGACGGAATCGGACACGCCGACTGGAAGCGGGATTGAGCGAGGGCCAGAAACGTCGCTTGGCGTCGGGCTACGACCGACCGAGCATCGCCTGCGTTGCCTATGTCGACTTCACCACGATGCCGGCGGCGCGGTAGTGGTCGGGGAGGTCGGCGGCCTCGGCATCGGTGTAGCCGGGGCCCATGAGGGAGCCGTCGGCATCGAAGAACTCGGCATAGCGATCCCGGTGGTCGGCGGCGTACGTGTAGGCCGCAGCGATGCCCATCCGCTTGAGCTCGGGGTGGTCCTTGATGAGCTGCGTCAGGCCGTAGCCGTTGCGCCGAAGCTCGAGGAGCTGGCGCACGGTCAGCCGCGATCCGTAGCAGAACGGCTCGCCGTTCATGACCAGGGGATCCTGCTGGACCCACTTGATGGTCACGGTCAGGCGCCCTTGTAGATGAACGCGATGAACGCGTTGCGCTTGCGCGCGTCGCCGGCCAGCCGTCGATGCCACTTGAGCGCGGCGATCGCAGCGTCGATTGCCGCGTCCACCGACGCTCCGGCGCCGGGGGTGATCACGGTCCGGGCACCGGTTCGAAGGCCCTCGCACAGCGCGATGACATCGTCGAGTGGCACCTGGCGCTTGCGATAGCGGGGCGCGAGGTGTTCGGCGAGGCTGCCGAGGACCGAGGGATCGTCGCTCGCGACCGCGGTCGCGAGGCTGTCGGCAAGGGCTTCGGTGTCGGCGAGGAGCTCGCGGAGGGCGAGGTCGCTGTAGCGCGGCCGGAACGCCGAATCCGCATCGATCGCCCGCTCGAGGGATCGAGCGGCGAGGCGCGACGCCGCCGTGCGAATGTTCGCGGCATCGGCGGGATGGCCGGCCTGGAGGTCGCGGGGCGGGAGACCGAGCGAAGGGTGACTCACGGGTTCGAAGTCTAGCGTGCGACCGGGACCCACGCTGCCGGTCGGGGACCTCCCGTACGATTGGCCGATGACCACGCCTGCCCCCGATCCAGGGCCCGACGAGGACGCCGGCGCCGCATCCGCTCCGACTCCCGCGACCCGGGACCGGGCCACGGCCGGCGGTGAGCGCCGTCTCCTCGCCCAGGCCCCGGGCGAACGGTACCGGAGGGATGTCCAGGCACCGGCGGCAGCCGGCTCGAGCCGCACGTCCGGCGCCACCACCGGCGTCCGGCGGCTGGTCCTCGCCGCGCTTGCCGTGGCCATCGTCGGTGCCGCCGTCCTGACCCTGATCCTGGGTGTGCTGCTGTCCACCGCGGGAACGTTCGCGATCTCCGGGATCGCATCGATCGCGATCGGCCTGATCGTGGCCAACGGCGCCATCCCGGGCCCGGGTGCTGCGGGCGCGGGCCCATCGGCGCCCATCCTGACGCGCGACCGGGCCGTCAGGATCGCGATGGGCATCGGCCTCGGGATGATCGTGCTGACCGCATTGGGCGTATGGGTCCTCGCCCGGCTCGAGGGCGGCGTGATGGACCCGATCTCCTACGTCTGGACGACGTTCGGCTTCGGCCTGCCGGCCCAGGCGATCATCGCCCTGATCGGCGCCGCCTGGGGCGCCGCGAATGGTCCCGTTCGATGGCGCCAGTGACCTCCGCGCCGAGCCGCGACGAGCGGTCGGC
The DNA here is from genome assembly GCA_004298915.1 of Chloroflexota bacterium. GTDB lineage: Bacteria > Chloroflexota > Limnocylindria > Limnocylindrales > CSP1-4 > UBA5189. The sequence goes on from SCTE01000219.1 coordinate 2,794, forward strand.
GGCGTGCCACCCGTGATCCGGAGCCCCGAGCGCGGGCCGGAACGGCCGACGCTCCGTCGGCCGGCGGAATCCGACTATCGGGGCGTCGCGCTGGTCGTGGACGATTGGTGGGACGGCAAGGTCGTCCAGGGCCTGCTGCCGCGCCTGTGGTTCCGTCATTTCGCGTCGACATCGTGGCTCGCGGAGCTCGCCAATCCGGATGGATCCGGCGTCGGCGTCGCCGGGTTCCTGGTCGGTTTCATCTCGCCGGAGGACTCGGCAGTCGGGGTGATCCAGGCCGTTGGCGTCGATCCGCGCCGACGGCGGACGGGCATCGGCACCAGCCTGGTCGAGGCCTTCGCGAAGGACGCGGGTGCGGCCGGCGTCCGGACGATCGAGACCATCCTGTGGCCCGGCAACCGGCGCGCCCTGCCCTTCCTCGCGGCACTCGGGTTCCGGTCGGATCCGGACCTCGGGGCTCGCCCGATCTACGGGATTCCGTCGATCGAGGGGTACGACTTCGGCACGGAGGACCGTGCCCGCTTCATCCGGGACGTTTGATCTCGGCTTCGATCGAGGCGGGTGACCGCGCCTCCGCGAGGAGCCGCGCGAACCGGGCGGGCTGCTCTGCCTCGGGCACCGCGTCCACCCAGCGACCCAGCAACGCCTCGCCCTCGCGATACACGAGCACGTAGGTCCGCCAGATCGGATCCTCGATGAACTTGAGCTGCTGTTCGGCCTGGTCGGGCCGGCGGTGGCCGATCGCCACGAGATAGGCGGCGACGTCCTCGTGCGACCGCCCATCGGCGTGGCGCATGAACGCGGCGTTCCCGCTCACGCCCTTGAGCCGGGCCCGCGCGACCCGGATCTTCGGTGCAGCCGCACTCATCGCGGCCATCGCACCGGGGTCGGTGGCCATCGGCAGGCCGGCGAGTTCGATGACCTCGCGAATCGCGTCCCGTTCCTCGTCCGGCGGGACGACGAACCGATACCCCAGGTCGGCGAGCCCTTCGTGGAGCAGGCACTCGGGGGTGTTGTTGAGGAGCATCGTGAGCTCAGTCCGCCCGGCGCCATCGACGAGATGTGCCTCCTTGGTGGCCATCTCGAGGTGGTGGCCGGGGTAGGTCTCGTGGGCGACCAGGTGGAGGAGCGAGGGAATCGTGATCGGGACGTCCAGGTTGACCTCGACCCGCGAGCGGCGGCCACCCTCG
>SCTE01000580.1 GCA_004298915.1 Chloroflexota bacterium
GTGGCTCAGCTCCGCGCCCTCGGAAACGCCGTAGTGCCACAAGTGGCTGAGTTCGTCGGCCGTTGCATCGTCGAATTAAACGCCGCGCAGTGACCTTCGAAGAGTTTCTGGCGCGCCTGGACGGCGTGCGCCGCGCCGGCAGCGGCTATGTGGCCGTCTGCCCTTCACACGCTGATTCTGAGGCATCCCTCGGGGTCTCAGAGGGCGAAGACCGTATCCTGCTCAACTGCTACGCGGGCTGCCTGACGGAAGACATCGTGCGTGCGCTCAACATCGAGCTCCGCGATCTCTTCTACACGCCGCGTGGTTACGGAGAGCCCGAACGGGTATACCAGTATCGGGACGAGTCCGGCACCGTGCTCTTCGAGGCACTCCGCTACCCCGGCAAGCGCTTCAAGCAGCGCCACTACCAGCCCGACTCCGAGGACGCCAAGGAGGATGGCTACGTCTACTCGCTCGACGGAGTGCGCCGCGTGCTCTACCGCCTCCCCGAGCTGCTGGCGACCCACCTCGGCGCGACGATCTACGTCGTCGAGGGCGAGAAGGATGTCGAGTCGCTCGAGGCGATCGGCAAGACGGCGACGTGCAATCCCATGGGCGCCGGCAAGGGCAAGTTCCTCCCCGAGTTCGTGCCTTTCTTCGCAGGCCGAAACGTGATTGTCGTCTGCGACAAGGACGATGTCAGCCGCAAGCACGCCGAGGCGATCCGACAGCTTCTCGAGCCCGTGGCGCTCAACGTGTTCATGCTCCAGGCCCGCAAGGGCAAGGACATCACCGATCACCTGGCCGCGGGGCTCGCTCTCGAGGACCTCCAGCCGATGCGCGAAAGAGCCAAGCGCGGCCTCATGAGCTCTAGGGAGATGCGCGAGCTCGCCATCTCGGATCTCGCACGTCGGCCCGAGGACAGGAAGGGCGTAGACAATCCCTGGGGGATTGATGGGCTTGAGTTCGTCTCCGGGCGGCTCTACCTACTCGGGGCCAAGACATCGGGCGGGAAAACGTCCTGGTCGCTACAGCTCTACCGTTACCTCTGCGAGCAGGGGCGCAAGCCGCTCTTCTGCTCGATGGAGATGACTCGTACCGATCTCAAGAACCGTATCCTCTGCCATCGGGGCTTCTCTCTGCGGCAAGTCGAGCGCCCTTGGGAGCATCCCGAGCTGCACGACTCGATTCTGCGCTCGATCGAGGAGTGGGCGCCCTGGGAGGGAGAGATCGTCTTCGAGACGGATGCGAATGCCGAGCGCTGCGAGGAGCTTGTCTCTGCCGGTTCGTTCGACTTCTTGATCTTCGACCACATCCATCAGATCAGCTCGGTCGCCGGCGGCGAAGAAGGCCAAATCGCGCAGGAGATCCGCCAGCTCCGCAACATCGCCCTCGACTACGATATACCCGTGCTGGCGCTCTCACAGTTCAAGCGCCCGATCGCCCCAGGGATGCGGCCGACAATCTACGACTTCAAGGGCTCGAGTGCGATCGAGCAGAATGCCACTATGGCCCTTGCGCTTCACTCCGGCGAGGGGCTAAACTACGAATTGATCGTGCTTAAGAATCGAGACGGCCGTCAGGGCGTCACCTACCCGCTGGCCTTCGACGGGCCGCGGTTCTCCTTCCGACACGGAGGTGTGTACGAACATGCCACGACCGCTGCTGCCCAGTCCGCAGAACCCCCCGCTCCGTTCTGATTTCGAAGCGTCGCTTTCTCCGATCGACTTCGGCATCGACCGTCTTGCGCTCGATGC
>SCTE01000220.1 GCA_004298915.1 Chloroflexota bacterium
TGCCACTCCGTAAGGTGGACGAGATCCTGATCTGCAGGATTCGCCGCCGCGGCCTCCGCGACGTCCCGGGACGTGGCCTCGAGGACGTCGATGATCGGGTCGCCCTCACGAACCTTCCGCTCGGCGACCACCCGCCCGAACCAGAGCCAGTGGTCCCCCACGGCCTGGTACGCGGCGCCCGCAGGCCCGCGCCGGCCGACCCGTCGCGGTTCCGGGATCTTCTCGACGAGTCCCCACGCCTCCGCGTCGGCCAGGGCCAGGCTGGCCGCGCGATGCGAGAGGCCGAGCGCCTCACGAACTTCGCGCTCGGTGAGCGGCGCCTGGCGCGTCATCAGGTAGGCGTGCACCCGCGCAATCGCCGGCGCCACGCCCCACGCCGCGCCCATCGCCCCCCAGGCATCGGCGAGGCGCAGCCGGATGGCCTCCGCCGCGGGCGAACCTGCGTCAGAAACTTGCACCTTGACAGTAGCGCGTTGTTGGTTCATAACTTGCTAGGCGACAGTAGCACAAAGGGAGGTCCCAATGGCGACCGAGAGCACAGGCGGTGGGCGATCTGACCGACGAACGAGCTGGCTCTCGGGCCTGTTGCTCGGTGCGCTCGGCGGCTTCCTGTTGCTCGAGTTCCCGCTCTTCGGCCTGCTGCTCGTGGTGGTCGGCGGCATCCTGGTGTCGATCGCAGGCGAGCGGAGCGCCGGCATCGCGGGGCTCCTCGCGGGCGTTGGCGGGCTCTGGGTCCTGGTCTTCGGGCGTGTCAAGTTGACCTGCACGGCTGCTGGTGGCTGCGAGGCGCCGACGATCGACGGCTACCTTGCTGTTGCGTTCGTTATTCTGGCCATGGGCGTCGCCGTCACCATCGCCGCGGCGCGGTCCCGAAGTTCCTGATCGCCTCGCGGCTCCGCGTATCCGCGCCGGGTGACGTTCAGTTCGTCAGCCTCGAGCAGAACGTCGAGGTCACGTTGCCATTGGCGTCCTCGACCCAGCCCGGGCCAAACCCGAGTGGACACATCCCGTTGGCATCGGGCGTGGGCGTCGCGAATCCGGGCAGGCTCCCGGCCATCGAGAGGATCCAGATCAGGCCGATGATCGCGGCAACGCCATCCACGATCCAGCGCGCCGCGAGACGGCGATAGCGCGTACCGGCGAGCGACTCGAACTCATCCACGGCGCGCACCGGCGTCGATACCTCCGGGGGCACCGCGTCAGCGGCATCGCTGACGAAGGTGATCCGGAGCGTGCCGTCGGCATCGAGGAGGTTCTCGGACGCGGTGGACAGCAGCAGGGACTCGGTCAGGCTGGGTCGTCGATCACCGGGGATCCAGAGTTGCTCGTCGGAGCGCCAGCCGGCGGCGACGAAGGCATTGATGGTCGTTCGGGCGAGCGCCTCTGCCTCGGCGCGGGTCGGGGCCGAGAAGGTTCGGACGGTCGATGCGCCGCCGCGCCGGACTGGTTCCTGCGTCATGACCCGCCCCCAAGCTGTGGGCCCGTGCGCGGTTCCGGACACAGACGAGCGTCGGCGCAGGACTCGCGTGCAACGGGTGCATTGTGGATCCCACGCCGCGCGAGAAACAAGAGGCGAATCGGCCGATGGGCTGCGGGCCGCGTCGTCGAGGACCCCGCGCCGCCCTACACTCGCGCCATGCCCGTCCTCCGAAGCCGGCTTGATCCCGCGAGCCCGGATTCGGCCGCGAACGCCGAGGCGATGCGAGCCCTCGTTGCCGACCTGCGGGCGCGCACGGGGGCGGTGGCCGGTCGTGGCGCCGGGGGCGACGATCGCTCGATCGCCCGGCACCGCGAGCGCGGGAAGCTGCCGGTCCGCGAGCGCATCGACCGGATCCTGGACCCCGGCGCTCCGTTCCTGGAGCTGAGCGCGCTCGCCGCGAACGGCATGTACCACGACGATGCGCCGAGCGCCGGGATCGTCACCGGGATCGGGCGGGTCGAAGGGACGCTGTGCGTCATCGTCGCCAACGACGCGACGGTCAAGGGCGGCACGTACTACCCGATGACGGTCAAGAAGCACCTCCGGGCGCAGGAGATTGCGCTCGAGAATCGCCTGCCGTGCGTCTACCTCGTGGACAGCGGCGGCGCGTTCCTGCCGCTCCAGGCCGACGTCTTCCCCGATCGCGAGCACTTCGGGCGGATCTTCTACAACCAGGCCCGGATGAGTTCCGAGGGGATCCCGCAGGTCGCGCTGGTCATGGGCTCCTCGACCGCCGGCGGCGCCTACGTCCCGGCCATGAGCGATGAGACGGTCATCGTCAAGGGCACCGGCACCATCTTCCTCGGTGGCCCACCGCTCGTGAAGGCCGCCACCGGCGAGGACGTCGATGCGGAAACGCTCGGCGGGGCCGAGGTCCACACCCGACGCTCCGGCGTCGCGGATCACGAGGCGCTCGACGACGAACATGCCCTGGCTCTCGGCCGATCGATCGTCCGTCACCTCGAGCGCAAGGCGCCATCGACGCCGTGGGGCCGGCGCGCTCCAGAGGCACCGGCGGTGGATCCGACCGGGTCCGACGGCACGGCCCATCTGTATGCGGCGGTCTCGGCGGACCCGCGCCGGCCCGTGCCGGTTCGCGAGCTCATTGCCCGCCTGGTGGACGGCAGCCGCTTCCACGAGTTCAAGCCCCTCTACGGCGAGACGCTCGTGACCGGGTTCGCCCATCTCGACGGCTGGCCCGTGGCCATCCTCGCCAACGACGGGATCCTGTTCAGCCAGTCGGCGCTCAAGGGTGCCCACTTCATCGAGCTCGCCTGCCAGCGCAGGATTCCGCTCGTGTTCCTCCAGAACATCACCGGCTTCATGGTCGGACAGGAATACGAGGCCGGCGGGATCGCCAAGGACGGGGCGAAGCTCGTGACCGCGGTCGCGAGCGCAGCGGTGCCCAAGTTCACGATCCTCATCGGCGGGAGCTTCGGCGCCGGTAACTACGCGATGGCCGGACGCGCCTATTCGCCGCGCTTCCTTTGGACCTGGCCCAATGCCCGGATCTCGGTGATGGGCGGCCCGCAGGCCGCGCGGGTGCTGTCCACGGTCCGCTCCGATCTCGTCGATG
>SCTE01000221.1 GCA_004298915.1 Chloroflexota bacterium
CCGGCGGGCCGGCGCGACCACCGGAGCGTGGCCCGGGGTCCAGGCGTTCGGCGGCTGGAAGGGCAGCGGCTCGACGGGCAAGGCCGGCCTGTCGATGTACTACGTCGCGCAGATGATGCGGGAGCAGAGCCACACCATCGTCGACTGACGGCCCCTTTGCGGAAGGGCGAACCGCAGATCGCGCCAGCCAAGCGCGGCGTCCTGGTCAGAACAGGAAGTAGCTCGAGATCGCGAGGCTCGTCGGCGCTTGCTGCCCGTCCCCGAGAAGCAGCAATCCGGGTGGCGCATCGAGTCGCATGCGCGCGGCCAGGGCGGCTTCCACGAGCGCCCACGACGTTCCCGGTATCTCGATCCAGCCGGTCGGATTCGCGCGGAGCTCCATCCGCAGGGCGTCCGCGGCGCTCGCTCCGTCGAGGCCGAGGATTGGACCGATCCGGCCGCTGGGCCAGGCGTAGGACACGGCGACTGGCTGTCCCTCGCGGCTCCAGGCCGTCCTCAGCGCCTGCCGCGCCCAGAACATGTGATCCGCGGCGCGGTCGAAGCCATACGCCTGCTCGTCGAGCGCGGCAAGGGTCTCGTCCGCTACGGTCACGTTCTCCAGGCCGGCCACGGCTGCCGGCTGGACGCCCGTTCCCACGAAGCCAAGCATCGGCGTTGCCGGCAAGAGGCCGTGGCGGCCGTACAGCGCATTCGACACAGGCTGGATCGAGTCGGTGATCGTGATGCGCCTGCGTGGTGCACCCTCGAACGCGAGGCCGAACAGCGTGCGCCCGATGCCACGACCCTGGGTCGCCGGGTCGACGAACAGCGCGGCCAGGAACCACCGATCGCCCCGGACGAACGCGGCCGTGAACCCGACGATCTCCCCGCCGGTCTCGGCCACGAAGCAGCGCCCCGGGTCATGGTCGAGCAGGTGGCCGAGCGTCGGTGCGACGGCGTCGAGTGGCGGGTCGGACCAGGCGAACCCGTGGCGCCGCAGCAGGTCGCCCTCGGCGTTCGAGAAGACGCGGTGCTCTGCAGCGATGTCGGTCGTGGTGGCCGGGCGATAGGTGATCGGCGCCGAGGTCGGGCGATTCATCGGGCAGCCGGGCCCGTCGCGTTTCCCGGCTTCCCGCTGGCGTCGCCGTCCAGCGCTCCAGATTCGAGGCTGCGAGCGTGCGTCCCCTGGAGCATGCCGTAGACGTTGCCGTCGGGGGCGCGGAGGTGGAACCAGCCATAGCCCTGGATCCTGCTCGACCAGATGATCTCGCCGAGCAGCTCGATGCCGGCCGCTGCGAGTTCCGCACGCGCGGCCACGAGGTCGTCGACGACGAATCCGACGACCGGGCCGGTCGTGTAGTGCTCGGCCTCAAAGGCCGAGTCCTCGGCATCCGGCCCCAGCAGCTCGACGTAGTCGTGATCGCCGCCGGGCAGCGCGAACATCGCGAAGTCGGTGTCGCGGACTTCGGTCGCCAGCCCGAGCGTTTCGCCGAGGAACCGCTCCATGGCGCCGTATGACGCCGTCCGCGAGCCCAGCCAGCCGAGTCGTTCGACACGCATCGTCCGCGCCTCCGGCACTATCGTATGGACATCGCGGTCGTGCTGCACGATCGCTCGGACGGTCCTCTCTGCTAGACTGAATATCCAGTCTGCATAAACTCTATGCGTTCACCCATGTCCGAGGTGCCCCGTGGCCCACGCTCCGTCTCGGCTCGCGCAGGCGCGGCCCGTCCCCGATCTCCGGACCGGGAACCTCGGTCAGGAGATCGGG
>SCTE01000222.1 GCA_004298915.1 Chloroflexota bacterium
CTGGATGTAACTCGAGAAGTCGGTCGTGCCGACCGGGAACGTCTCGTGCGCCACGATCGTGTACCCGAACTTGGGCGCGTTCTTCGCCCACAGCCCGCCCATCACGACGCCGTCAGGCTCGGTGTCGGTGAAAAGGACGACCTTCTTGTTCGTCTTGACGAGGTTGGCCGCGCGGTACTGCGTCGTCGTCATCTGCGGCTCGTTGAAGAAGACATCCCACGAGTACTTCCAGCCGCCCTTGCGGCCGCCCAGCCAGGCCTGGATCGGCGTGTGATGCGTCATCGGGACCTTGAGCTGGTCGGCGATGGCAGACTCGGGGATCACGAGCGGCGGCGCGATGTTGCCGAAGAGCCCGACCGCATGGTCCTGCAGGATGAGCGTCCGCGTCTGCGTCGTGGTCACGTTGGGATCGGTCTTGTTGTCGAGGATGACCAGCTTGACCTTCTTCTTCACACCGTCGACGGTGATTCCGCCCTTGGCGTTCACCTCGTTGACGAGCATCGTGTCGGCGATCTTCTCCTGCCCGCCGAACGCGGCGAGCGCGCCGGTCAGAGGGACCGTCGCGCCGATGACGATCTCGTTGGACGACGTACGATCGGTGCTGGCAACGCTGCTGCCGACGCCGACGGCGACCGAGACAACCGCTGCTGCCAAAGCAAGGCCCAGAACGGGCCTGAGCTTACGCTTCACCTGATCCTCCTCCTGTCGTTGCCCCTGGTGGGCTTGGTGGGTCTTCCCGGGTTCCGAAGTAGGCGTCCCGGAGGGCCTTCTCTTGCTCGAGGTCGCGGGAGACGCCGTTGAACGAGACGCGGCCCCGCTCGATGACGTAGACACGATCGGCGACCGAGAGCGCGCGATACGCGCTCTGTTCGATCAGCACGATGCTGACCCCCCACGCGCGGATCTGGTCGACCGCGCGATAGATCTCGTCGACGATCTGCGGCGCGAGGCCGAGCGAGAGCTCGTCGAAGATGACGATGCGCGGGTCGGAGAGCAGAGCCCGCGCGATCGCAACCATCTGCTGCTGTCCGCCCGAGAGCTCTCCCGCGTACGCGTTCTCACGCTCGCGCAGGAGAGGGAAGAGGTCGTGCACGCGCTCGAAGAGCTCGCGGCGGTGCGTTGTCGAGGCGCCGGAGTACGCGGCGAGCTCCAGATTCTCGCGGACCTTCAGCTCGCTGAACAGGCGCCTGCCCTCGTGGCAGAGTGCGATGCCCTTGCGTGCGCGGCGTGGGGCAAGCTGGCGAGTCACGTCCTCGCTACCGAGCAGGATTCGTCCCTCTGCGCACGGGATCAGCCCGGCGATCGCGCGGGCGAGGGAGCTCTTGCCGGCTCCGTTCGCTCCGAGCACGGCGACGATCTCGCCCTCGCGCAGCTCGAAGTCGATCGACCTCAGCGCGCGCAGCTTCCCGTAGTCGACGCTCAGCCCCTCGATGCGGAGAACAGACGGCCGGTCTTCCGTGGCCGTTGCCCGGGCGGCCCTTGGCGTCGCCGCGCCACCGGTGCCTAGGTAGACGCGGACGACCTCCGGGTTCTCGGCGATCTCCCGGGCCGTACCCTCCGCGATCTGCCGCCCCCAGTCGAGC
>SCTE01000585.1 GCA_004298915.1 Chloroflexota bacterium
GATATCATGGATCGTATCCATGCATTACAGGAGCATCGCGTTGTCGCGTACGGACGAAGACGCCATCATCGCAGATCGTGTGCATCCTGTGGGTCGGATATTCCACCACACAGCGGCGTTGTGTCCACCTGTTCGAACGAGCGCGTGGATTTCTGCTCTGTAAGGTGTCTTGGAAATTCGCGACAGTTGTGTTCGGCAGAGCGTGCCTAAATTTGACTATTAATAGCCGTTGCCAACCCGACATTGCCCTGAGCCGGGCTCGTCTGGGGCTATTTTGATTCACACGTGAGCATGATCCCCTCGCTGCAGTCATTCATCGAACGCAACAACATCAGCGACAACGTGATCCGTCGAACACTTAAACAGCTCGACGCCGACATCAAATGCGCCGAAGACATCGTCAACATGCTTCCATACGCGACGCATAAACGCCTCAACGTTGGCGCGATCTCGCAGGATGGTGTGTTGGAGATTGCGAACGCGCTATGCATTATCCGTCAAGCGCAAAAACGTCTCGTTGCTCAAGGTTGTACGCTTATTGCAGCTGATCCCGCGAGCGCCTTGTTGATGGGCAACTGCGAGGTCACGTATATGTGTCCGTGGGGCCACTTCGAAGCTGTTCCAGTTGAGGAGTGCTACTACGCGTGGAACCTGTTCTTGTGCAAGCAATGCGTACACATTCGTGTTCTTGCTGCTCATCGCACCCAATGGACGATGTTTTAATAAATTTGATTAGCAAAATGCGCCTGGAATCGCAAGCACATATTTGGAATATGTTATCATGTTTAGCCAGTTATACACGACGTTGGTATAGTTCTGGCACCACACGGCCAGTGGATCACTTAGCAGCATAGCTGGGGATTGCTGGTACACTGCCAGCATGTCATGTGCACCTCCCATAAGATCATCCACTTCCCCAAACAGCCCAGAGAACCCACTTGTTGGATTGTAAGACGGGGGAACGAATGCGATCGGTTGTGGAAACGCCGGCGACAGCTGTACGTT
>SCTE01000223.1 GCA_004298915.1 Chloroflexota bacterium
CGGGCGCCGCGGCGGCGCTGAGCCGGGCACCGGGTACCACTGGCGTCCCGAGCCGAGGGAGGCACGGGGACCGGCCGGCCGCCTATCATCCACGCGATGTCCGTTCTGATGACCCTGCGGCGGGCAGTCGCGCGGCGCCTCCGGCCGGGCGTGAAGGCGATCCTCCGTCGAGTCACCCCCCGATGGATCCTCCTGGCCGCGCCGACGACTCGGCGGTTCTGGCTGACGATGCCGACCCCGCCGGGCGGCCTCGGGCCCATGGTCCGCGACGTGGCGGTGCCGGCCCGCGTGCGCTTCACCGCGCCGTACCGGTCGTTCGTCCCGCGGCTGCTCGACGAGCGCGGCGTGGCGCGCTACGAACCCGAGACGATGGCGGCGTTCCTCGCGGCCATCTCGCTCCTGGAGGCGACGGACGCGTTCGATGTCGGCGCGAACGTCGGGATCTTCTCGATCGTCGGCGCGGCATTGACCACGACCCGCCTGGTCGGGTTCGAGCCGACGCCCGACGTCGCGGCGACGTTCCGCTCCGTCGTCGAGGCCAACGGCATCGCCTGCGAGGTCGAGGCGATCGCCCTCGGCGCGACGACCGGCTCGGCGACGCTGTACCTGTCGAACAAGTCCGAGAGCTCGAACTCGCTCAAGGCGGGCTTCCGGACCGCATCCGGGACCGTGGACGTCCCGGTGGAGCGGCTTGACGATGTCGTCACGCGGCTCGGGCGGCGACCGACGGTCCTGAAGATCGACACCGAGACCACCGAACCCGACGTCCTGGTCGGGGCGCCCGACCTCCTGACCCGCACCAGGCCGTGGATCGTCTGCGAGGTCCTCGTGGACCGGACCGAGGTGGCCCTGAAGAACGTGCTCGAGCCGTACCGCTACCACTTCCATCACCTCGGCCCGACCGAGCCGATCGTCGAGACGGACCGGATCGTGGGCGACCGGACCTACGACCATCGGGACTGGCTGTTCACCCCGGACCCGCTGCCGGCCGACTTTGCCCGCCACTACCACGCCTGGATCGAGGCGATTCGCGCGACACGCTGACCTCACGGGGCCGGTGAGAACGCCTGTTCGGTTTGGCACGGATCGGCTACACTTCGGGCGTGCCCCTCGATCGGATCGTGGTTCGCGGCGCGCGCGAACACAACCTGAAGAACGTCACGCTGGATTTCCCGCGTGACCGGCTCGTCGTGATCACCGGCCTGTCCGGGAGCGGCAAGTCGAGCCTCGCGTTCGACACGATCTACGCCGAGGGCCAGCGCCGCTACGTCGAGAGCCTGAGCGCCTACGCGCGCCAGTTCCTCGGCCAGATGGAGAAGCCCGACGTCGACCAGATCGACGGGCTGTCGCCGGCCATCTCCATCGACCAGAAGGGCGCCAGCCGGAACCCGCGATCGACGGTCGGGACCGTGACCGAGATCTACGACCACCTCCGCCTGCTCTTTGCCCGGATCGGGCACCCGCACTGCCCGACCTGCGGCCGCGAGATCGAGCGACAGACCGTCCAGCAGATCGTGGACCAGGTCCTCGCGATGCCGGAGGGAACGCGCCTTCTCGTCCTGGGCCCGCTCATCAAGGATCGCAAGACCGAGGGCGATCGCGTCTTCGAGACGGCCCGCAAGCAGGGCTTCGTCCGCGTCCGCGTGGACGGCCGGACGTACGACCTGAGCGAGGCCCCGACCCTCGACAAGTACAAACGCCACACGATCGAGGTCGTGGTCGATCGTTACGTCGTCCGCCGGGCGGACGTGCCCGAGGGCTGGGCGACCGACGCCGGCGGCCGGCCCGTGGATCCTGCGACCGGAGAGGCGGTCCCGGACCCCGATGCCCCGCGCCTTGCCGATTCCATCGAGACCGCGCTCCGGCTCGGCGAAGGGGTGGTCCTGATCGCCCCGGCATCACGCGACGACGAGGCCCCGGCCTTCGAGGAGCGGCGGTTCTCCGAGCGCTACTCGTGCCCGTACGACGGGACGACGATCGACGAGCTCGAGCCGCGGAGCTTCTCGTTCAACTCGCCCCACGGTGCCTGTCCGACCTGCACCGGGCTCGGCACGCGCCTGGAAATCGATCCCGATCTCGTGATCCCGGACCGGTCGAAGAGCGTGCTGACCGGCGCGGTCAAGGCGAACGGGATGCCGACCGATGCCTCGTGGCGGATGAAGATCACCGAGGCGGTGTTCCTGTCCCACGGCTGGGATCCCGCCGCGCCGATCCGCGACCTGCCGGCCGAGGCGGTCGAGTATCTGCTCTATGCGAAGAAGGACGAGAAGGTCGTCATCCGCTACAAGCACGAACGGGGCGAGAACTCGTACGTCGCCGCGTTCGAGGGGGCGGTCACGAACCTCGAACGCCGGTATCGCGAGACCGAATCCGAGTTCATCAAGAACGAGCTCGAGAAGTACATGGTCGAGAAGCCCTGCCCGAAGTGCAACGGCAAGCGGCTGCGGCCCGAGGCCCTCGCGGTCACCGTCGATGGACGGGACATCTCGACCGTCTCGGACCTCTCGATCACCGATGCGTTCGCCTGGTCCGAGGACCTCGCCGATCGCGTCACGGAGCGGGAGCGGACGATCGCCTACCAGGTCCTCAAGGAAATCCGGGCGCGGCTCGGGTTCCTCGTCGACGTCGGGCTCGACTACCTCACGATCAACCGGACGAGCCAGACGCTGTCGGGCGGCGAGGCCCAGCGGATCCGCCTGGCGACCCAGATCGGGACGACGCTCATGGGCGTCC
>SCTE01000224.1 GCA_004298915.1 Chloroflexota bacterium
CGATCGGACACCTCGATGTCGTGAAGCGCTACCTCTACCCGCACGTTCGGCCGGCCGATCTCGGCGCGCGCCCCGAGTTGCTCGATCCGGCCCTCTCGGCAATCGCCGAATCCGGGGTCGCGCTCGAGGTCAACACGAGCGGACTGCGGCATCGCGTCCGCGAGACCTATCCGGCCCCGTCGGCCGTGGCGCGCTATCGGGAGCTCGGGGGGGTGCGCGCTGTCACCGGTTCCGACGCCCATCGAGAAGATTGGTTCGCATGGGGGCTTGCGGACGGGTATCGTGCCTTGACCGAGGCTGGATTCCCGACGCTGGCCTTTCGTCGCGGGATGGATCGAGTGGAGATCGATCTCCCGGGACGACCGAGCATCGCCAGCGCCGAGGTCGAATCCGCCTAACGAGGGGCGGTCTGGTTCGTTATGACGATCGACGAGGAGGCGCTGGATCGGCTGATCCGTGATGCGCGGGCGGGTAACGCCTGGGCGTTCGGACGGATCTTTGACGAGTTCCACGAGCCGGTCTATCGCTTCATCGCCAGCCGCGTCCATCGCCCGAGCGACGCGGAGGACCTGACGCAGCTCGTCTTCGTCAAGGCCCTGGAAGCCCTGCCTCGCTACGAGCAGCGGGGCGCTCCCTTCGGGGGCTGGCTCTTCCGGCTGGCCAGGAACACGGTCATCGATCACGCCAGGACACGCCACGATCACGCCGAACTCGATGCGATTTCCGAACACGCGTCCTTGGAGGCGGGTCCGGAGCAGATCACGTCGATGCGTCATGACCTGGATGCGGTGGCGCGAGCGCTCGCTGCGCTGACCGATGAGCAGCGCGAAGTCATCGAGCTGCGCTTCTTCGCCGGGCTCTCGGCCCGCGAGGCGGCGGAAGTGATGGGCAAACAGGAAGGAACGGTCCGCGGGCTCCAGTTCCGGGCAATCGCGTCACTCCGGCGCACGCTCGGGATGGACCTGGACATCGAGGAACGAGCAGAGGCCCTGGTTCCTAGGGTGGCCGACCGTCATGGATGAGGTAGCAGTGCAGGAAGAGCATCCGGGCACGGACGAGCTGGGACGCCTTCTCGGCGCCTTTGCCTCCGCGCGTCTGACGCCGGATCGAGCATCAGTCAAGCGCCTGCGCGCAAACGTGGTCGAGGATGCACGGATGCGCGTCCTCGAGGCGCGACTGAGCCGTGGTCGCGGCCGCCGGGCGCGCCTGGCGGCGCTCGCCGTCGCCGCGGGCCTCACGATCGCGGGAACGGCCAGCGTCACCGCGGCGTCGACCGCCGGCGGCCCGCTCTACCCGGTCAGGATCTGGATCGAGACCGTGGCCCTGTCGGGCGACGAGAATACGCGCGCGCTCGAGCGGCTCCATCAGGTCGATGCACGGGTCCTCGACGTGGAGCGCGCGGCGTCAGCCGGGGACGAGAACGCGGTGGCTGCCGCGATCGACGCCTATCGTGACGCGCTTGGCGCGGCCGTGGACGAGGCCGAGGTCGGCTCCGACACGGATCGCCTCGATGCGCTCAAGGCGGCTCTCGGCCTGCACCTCGTGGTTCTCGAGCGGCTGTCGCAGCGCCTGCCCGAACCGGCGATGCAGGCGGTGAACCACGCGATCGACGCGAGCAACAAGGCAGTCGAGCGGATCGACCGACCGAAGCACGTCAACGGAGGCGACTCCGGAGCCGGTGCCGCGCCCCAGCCCACGCCGGACCCCACCGGGTCACGCGAGGTTCATGCGACAGACGGTCCGACGGCAACCTCGCCGGGCGGTTCGAATGGTGAGGGCGACCAGGGTCACTGACCCGGCGATCCTCGAGCGCCAGGAATCCAAACGACCGGGAGGGCACTCCCGGTCGTTGGTTTGCTCGAGGACAGCGAGCGCGTCGGCCTAGGCGACGTCGTCGGACGTGCGGCGCCGACTCGGCGCGAGGAGGACCCCGGCGCTGACCATGAGGACCAGGCCGGCCATGATGAGCCCGAGCGCCGGTGACGCCGAGCCACTCACCATGTCCGTGGCTGGAAGCTCAATGCCCGAGCCCGTGTCCGTCGTGCCAAGGACTTCCTGCGTAGGGCCGGTCTCGTCGCCCGCGTTGTCAGTCTCGTCGCCGGCAGGGCCGGTCTCGTCGCCGGCGTTGTCGGACTCGTCGCCGGCGTTGTCGGACTCGTCGCCGGCGTTGTCAGACTCGTCACCGGCAGGGCCGGTCTCGTCGCCGGCGTTGTCGGACTCGTCGCCCTGCCGGC
>SCTE01000225.1 GCA_004298915.1 Chloroflexota bacterium
GCGTTGATCCGGCCGTACGTCGCGAGCGACCCGATCAGGCCGATGTTCGGGCCCTCGGGGGTCTCGATCGGGCAGATCCGGCCGTAGTGGCTGTGGTGGACGTCACGGACGTCGAAGCCGGCGCGCTCGCGCGACAGGCCGCCCGGCCCGAGTGCCGACAGCCGGCGCTTGGAGGTGAGCTCGGCGAGCGGGTTGGTCTGATCCATGAACTGGCTGAGCTGGCTCCCGCCGAAGAACTCCTTCATCGCGGCCACGACGGGCCGGATGTTGATGAGCGCGTTCGGGGTGGCCTTGTCGATCTCCTGGATCGTCATCCGCTCGCGGACGACGCGCTCCATGCGCAGCAGGCCGATCCGGAAGGCGTTCTGGATGAGCTCGCCGTTGGCCCGGATCCGCCGATTGCCGAGGTGGTCGATGTCGTCCTTGGCATGCATGCCGCGGTTGCATTCGATCAGGTGGCCGACGATCGCGGCGATGTCCTCGCGGGTGATCGTCCGCTGGTCCACGGGCAGCTCGATGCCCATGTGATCGGCCGCGCCCTGGAGCTTCTTGCCGAACTTGTAGCGGCCGACGCGACCCAGGTCGTAGCGGCGGAAGTTGAAGAACAGGCCCTCGACCAGCTGCTTCGCGTTGTCGCCCGTGGGCGGGTCGCCCGGTCGCAGCTTCTTGTAGACCTCGATGAGGGCCTCGGACGGCGTGTGGGTGACGTCCTTGTCCAGGGTATTGGCGATGTACGGGTGCTCGGGATCGATGTCGATCGGGCTGAACAGCGCGGCGATCTCGTCGTTCGTCTCGTAGCCGACGGCGCGCAGGAGCGTCGTGGCCGCGATCTTACGCTTGCGGTCGACCTTGACCCAGAGCTGGTCCTTGTTGTTGGTCTCGAACTCGAGCCAGGCGCCGCGGTTCGGGATGACCTTCGCGCTGAACAGCATCCGGCCGGACGCGGGGTCCTCGACCTCGCTGTAGTACACGCCCGGCGAGCGGACGAGCTGGCTGACGACGACGCGCTCCGCCCCATTGATCACGAACGTGCCGAGATCGGTCATCCAGGGGTAGTCGCCCATGTACACGCGCTGGCGCTGGATCTCGCCGGTCTCCTTGATCAGCAGTTCGACGCTGATGTAGAGCGGGCGGCTGAAGGTCAGGTCCTTGGTCCGGCACTCCTCCTCGGAGTACTTCGGATCCCCGAACTCGTAGTCCAGGAACTGGAGCTCCATCACCTTGCCGGTGAAGTCCTTGATCGGACTGATCTCATCGAAGAGTTCGCGAAGGCCCTTCTCGATGAACCAGTGGAACGACTCCAGCTGGAGTTCGATCAGGTTCGGGACCGGCAGGACCTCCGGGATTCGGGCGTAGCGCTTGCGCGCGGCGGACGAACTCGAGAAGGTCGACGAATCAGCGGGAGACAGCATGAACGACGGCTCCTTGACGGAGGGCGTGGGGAGATGGAAAGGCGGGGCTCACAGAACGGCTAAGGATATCGCGATTCCTTGATTTGTCAACCGAGCCCGGCCCCGCTCGGACAGCCCGAAACCCGGCCGATGCGATCGGTCGTACCCGGTCGAAAGCGCCGGGCCGGGTCGGCGTGGCGCGGATCTCGGCGGCCGAGGCGAAGGCGCCGCGAGCACCGGACGCGAGCGCACTCGAACGTGCGTGAGCGTCTGGCGGCGCAGCGGCAACGCCCGCCCCGGCCAGTCGAGGGCCGCGCTACTTGATTTCGACCTTGGCGCCGACCTCTTCGAGGGACGCCTTGATCTTCTCGGCCTCGTCCTTGGTGACGCCTTCCTTGACGGCCTTGGGGGCCGCGTCGACGACGTCCTTGGCTTCCTTCAGGCCGAGCCCTGTCAGCTCGCGAACGACCTTGATCACGGGGATCTTGTTCGGCCCGACCTCGGTGAGCGTCGCGGTGAACTCGGTCTGCTCCTCGGCGGCGGGCGCAGCCTCGGCAACGCCGGCAGCGGGGGCGGCAGCCATCGCGACCGGAGCCGCGGCGGTGACGCCGAAGCGATCCTCGAACTTCTTCTTGAACTCGGACAGCTCGAGGACGGTCATCTTCTCGAAGGCTTCGAGCAACTGGTCAGCGGTCATGTTTGCCATGTGGATCAAATCTCCTGGTTAGGTGGTTGGAGTAAGGGTTGGCGAAGTGTGGCGTCAGGCCGCTGCCGACCGCTTGTCGGCGAGCGCTCCGACCAGGCCGGCGACGTCGCGCAGTGGCGCGTCGAACAGGCCGGCCATCGTGGCCATCGGGGCCGCGATCGCGCCTGCCACCTGGCTGAGCAGCACGTCCCGCGACGGCAGTGCGGCGAGCCTGGTGACGCTGGCGGCGTCGATGGCTCGACTCCCCAGCAGGGCCCCGGTGATCCGGACCTGCTTGAACGGCTTGATGGCATCGATGACCGCCTTCGCGGTCGCCGCCTCATCCGTTCCGAAGGCGATCGCGGTCGGGCCGACGAGCAGTTCGTCGAGAGCCGAACCGCGCGTGTCGGACGCGGCAATCTTCATCAGCCGGTTCTTGACGACCCGGTACGTCACGTCCTGCTTGCGCAGGCTTCGTCGGATCTCGGCGATCTCCTTTACCGTGAGACCCCGATACTCCGAGACGATGAGCGTCGAGCTCAGATCGAGCTGCTGACGCAGCTCATCGACGACCCGTCGCTTGGCCTCGGTTGGCATGGTGCCCTCCGTGCTACTGCGCGCAGCCGGCGCGCGGCGGTGGGCGCGCGGTGTCGCCACCGATCACCCCTGCGACGGTCGCCCGATCCGGGCGAGGCCTTGACCGCAGGGGTGGCGCCCGCCCGCGAGGGCGGAGGCACTGTCCCTGCCTCGGCGTGGTCGCCGTCGTCCCCGGGCAGAGCCCGGTCCGTTCGGCGGATCAAGTCCCGATCGTTGGCCCGATGGCCGCGATCAGTGGACCCACGCTGTCTTCAGCGGTCCGTCTGTCTTGCTTGATGATGACGCGCCTCTCGGCCGCCATCGCGTCTGGTCGACGGGACGTCGCCCGCCGTCGAATGTCAGGCCCCGGCCGCGGCCGCGAGGATGCCCGGGATGTCGACCCGGATGCCTGGGCCCATGGTCGAGGCGATGCTCAGG
>SCTE01000226.1 GCA_004298915.1 Chloroflexota bacterium
GGGCTCGATCAGGTCGGCGCCTTCGTCCTGTATGCCTCGATCACGGCCAGCTTCGTGATCGCCTGGAGCCTATACGCGTCGGACTACAGTCGCTACCTTCCACCAACTGCCTCTCGATCGAAGGTGTTCTGGCTCACGGTACTCGGCCTGACGCTGTCCGCCGGATGGATCGAGACCCTCGGGTTGCTGGTGGCCGACAAGGCGTCTGAGGGCGGCGCCGTCGATACGATCAACACGATCCTGTCGGGCTCGATCCTTGCCCCGCTCGCCATGCTCGCAATCGCCATCGGCACGATTGCGGTCAACGCGATGAACGACTACACCGGGTCATTGTCCCTGCAAGGAGCCGGCATCCGGATCCCAAGGGTCTACGCCGCGGGCGCGGTCGCCGTCCTCGGGTTCCTGTTCACGCTCTATCTGAACGACGGCAACCTCGTCGGCAAGTTCGAGAATTACCTCCTGTTCATCATCTACTGGGTGACGCCCTGGGCGGGCGTCGTGCTGGCCGACTGGTGGCTGCGCGGCCGCCGCGCGGATGTGTCCGGACTCGCTGACTACGCGAAGCTTCCTTCAGGGATGGTGGGGCTGGTCTCGCTCGCCATCGGGTTCATCGTCTCCTTGCCATTCGGGACCTCGGTCTTCGGCGACGAGATCGCGAAGGCCACCGGGCTCCCAGTCAACGGCCTCGCAGCAACACTGCATTACGCCGACTTCGCTTACCTGGTCGGGTTCGTCGTGGCGTTCGGTGTCTATTGGATTGCCGCGCGCGGGTCCGTCTCTCGCGCCTGACAGCGCCGGAACCTCTCAATCAGGCCCCCGTCGGCAGCAGCCGTCGGGGGCCTTCGCCGTGCACCGAGGCTAGCGGTCCGGACTCGTGGCGTGGCGTCGATGCACGACCGGGTCCATCGTCAGGCCTGCCGTGTGCTCGGCGATCTCCCCGGCCGTCGCGATCCACAGGCCGTCGATCTCGCGGGCCCGGGCGATCAGGCGCTCCAGGGCAACGGCACGCGACGCCCGTCCGGAGATGAACGGGTGGTTGGTCAGCATGAACAGCCCGCCCTCGTCGACGAGCGCCTCGAGCTCGAGGGTCCAGCGGGCGATCACGTCGTCCGGACTGGCGATGACACCCGAGCCGGTGATGCCCGGGAGGTAGTTGTACGGCTCCCAGTCATCGAGGCCCCAGTGGGCCGGCAGCTCGACGATCGTCGCCGCGTCGGGCTCGGCCGATGTCGCGAGCAGGTACGGATGGTCGGCATCCATGAGGCCGCTCTCGTACCGGAAGCCGTGCCGGACGAGGAGCGCGGGCAGGCGATAGGAGAATTCCCAGTTGGGCGCCCGATAGCCAACCGGACGGACGCCCGCGACCGCGTCGAGGGCCTCCAGCCCGCGCAGCAGCAGAGCCTCCTCGGTGCCTTCGTCGGTCGCCGAGCGGGCGCCCTCATGGAGGTAGCCGTGATGGCCGATCTCGTGGCCCGCGTCGCGGATCGAGCGGGTCAGGTCGGGCCAGCGCTCGGCGGTATAGCCCGGGATGAAGAAGGTGGCCCGGATTCCCTGGCGATCGAGGACGCGGAGCAGTCGGGGCACGCCCGTCCTCGGTCCATACGCCTGGTGGCTCATGACATCGAGCCAGTCGGCGGCCTCGGGATGGTCGAACAGGATCGGGCTCTCGGCGTCCACATCGAACGTGAAGCACGCTGCGGCCCGGATGCCGTCAGGCCAGTGGAACCCGGGCGGCGCCGGGTTTCGCCACGCCTCTTCGTGCGGGTCGGTCACCGGTCGCGGCGTCGGAGTGCGACCAGCGAGAGCATCTCGTAGGCGAGATTGGCCGCCAGGGTCGCGGTCTGGCCGGCCGGATCGTAGGCCGGGATGACCTCGACGACATCGAACCCGACGAAGTCGATCTCGGTCAGGGCCCGCAGCACGGCGAGCATGTCGTGCGCCGACGGACCACCCGCCTCCGGCGTTCCGGTTCCCGGTGCGTACGCAGGGTCGACGACATCGATGTCGAAGCTGATGTAGGCCGGGCGGTCGCCGACCCGCTCCTTGATCCTGGCCGCGACAGCCGCTGGGCCCATCCGGAAGACGTCCTCGGTCGTGAGATAGTCGAGGCCCAGCTCCGTCCGGAGCCCCGTCCAGTCCTCCGGGGCGTAGAGCGAGCCGCGCAGTCCCACTTCGATGGAATGCGCCGTGTCCACGAGGCCCTCCTCGATCGCCCGTCGCATCCACGTCCCGTGGTTGTGCTTCTCCCCGAAATAGCTGTCCCAGGCATCGGTGTGCGAATCGAAGTCGATGACCGCGACCGGGCCCCTTGACTTCGTCGCCCGGAGGTGCGGCAGCGTGCAGGCATGGTCCCCGCCGACCAGGAGCGGGATCACGCCGGCCTCCACGATCGGGGCGATGGCCGCCTCGATGGCCGCGTAGCTCCGCTCGGTGTAGCCGGGGACGATCGCGACGTCGCCGAAATCGACGCACGACAGGATCTCGAACGGCGCGACGTCCAGGTTCGCGTTGTACGGTCGGAGCATGACGCTCGCGGTGCGGACGGCACTGGGCCCGAAGCGACCGCCGACCCGGTAGGTCACGCCGGTATCGAACGGGACGCCGACCATCGCCACGTCAACGTCCTTTAGCGTCGTGACATGCGGCAGTCGGGCGAACGTCGTCGGGCCCGTGAACCGCGGGCTCTGCAGCGAATCCTCGGGGACGTAGCGCGGCATGGGCATGAGTCTAGCGCGGTGGTTGACGCCGTAATGGCCGAGACGCTAGGATCCACCGACAACTGAATAGCCTATCCAGAGTGGTGGAGGGACCGGCCCGTTGAAGCCACGACAACCTATCGGCGGAGACGCCGACAAGGTGCCAATTCCGGGCAGGACAACCACCTGCGAGATAGGGATCACCCATTGACCCTTCCCGTAGGAAGGGTTTCTTGTTTCTCGGGTCCGGACGGTAGGCAGCCCACATCTCCCCGCGGGCGTCCCGCCCAGCGCGCGCGAAGCGCGCCACCGATCAGGAGCCGACCATGACCGAGACGATCGCCAGCCTCGCCCGAGCCACCGCTCGGTCGATGATGCCCGCGTCGGCAGCCGTTCGACCCGGTCGCGACGGTCGCAGCGGAAGCGTCAGGACCGGCGCCCGCGAGCTCCTGGCGGCCCTGCCGAATCGCGTCGCGACACGCTATCGGGTCCGGATCGAGACGGCGGAACTCACCTTCCTCGGCGCACCGGCCCAGCCCGATTTCGCCCGGCTCGTGATCGACTACATCCCGGGCGATCGGCTGATCGAGCTCAAGTCGCTCAAGCAATACATCGGCGAGTTTCGCAATCGTCATCTGTCCTACGAGCGGATCGCGAACGTCATCAGAGACGACATCGAGGCGATCTTCGCACCGCGCTCCCTCCGGGTGACGCTCAGCTTCCAGCCGCGTGGCGGCGCGTCGACGACCGTGACCGTCCCTGCCGATGCCGAGGAGGACGCCTACGAAGCCTGGGCTCAGTCCCACGGGGCCACCCGATGACGGCGGTGGCCACAACGTCGCCGAGCGACGTCGTCCAGGAGCCGAAGCCCGTTCGCGCGTCCGGGCCAACGCCGGATGCCGGCCGGTCGCCGGGCACGGATCCAGCCGTTCGATCGAGGATCGCCGGGCTTCGCTGCAAGAACTGCCATCGCCCCGAGGCGATCGGTCCCCACTTCGTCTGCCCGGCCTGCTTCGGTGGTCTCGAGGTCGTCTACGACCGCGACGCGGTCCGGGCACAGGTCAGCCGCGCCGCGATCGAAGCGCGCGATCCCGGGATCTGGCGCTACCTCGAGCTGCTGCCCGTGGACCAGGCGCCGGCACGCGGGCTCGCGGTCGGTTCGACTCCCCTGATCCGCGCCGATCGACTCGGCGCCGACATCGGCTTGGCGAGCGGCCGGCTCTTCCTGAAGGACGACACACGGAACCCGACGCTGTCGTTCAAGGATCGGGTCGTCGCGATCGCCGCGGCGCGGGCGGTCACGTTCGGCTTCGACACGCTTGCCTGTGCCTCCACCGGCAACCTCGCCGGCGCCACCGCGGCAGCCGCCGCGGCGCTCGGCCTGCGGGCCGTCGTCTTCGTGCCGGCAAGCCTCGAGCCGGCCAAGATCGATCACGCGCTCTCGTTCGGGGCGACCGTCGTTCCCGTCGAGGGCACATACGACGACATCAACCGCCTGAGCCTCGAGATCGCCGACGAGGAGGGCTGGGCCTTCGTCAACGTCAACCTGCGGCCGTTCTACGCCGAGGGCAGCAAGACCCTTGCCTTCGAGGTCGCCGAGCAGCTCGGCTGGCGGTTGCCGGACGTCATCGTCGCCCCGATCGCCTCGGGAAGCCTGTACACGAAGGTCGCGCGCGGCTTCGAGGAGCTCGTGGCCGCCGGCCTCGTCGAGGACAAGCCGGTCAAGTTCGTCGGGTCGCAGCCGGATGGCTGCTCGCCGGTCGCCCAGGCCTTTGCGTCCGGCGGGGACGAGATCCATCCGGTCCGCAACCCCGACACCATCGTCCGCTCGCTGGCGATCGGG
The DNA here is from genome assembly GCA_004298915.1 of Chloroflexota bacterium. GTDB lineage: Bacteria > Chloroflexota > Limnocylindria > Limnocylindrales > CSP1-4 > UBA5189. The sequence continues at coordinate 4,540 of SCTE01000226.1, forward strand.
TCGCCGGCCGACGGCCGCTATGCCGTCGCCCTGGCACGGGCAAGCGGCGGGTCGATCGTGTCGGTTCCGGACGGCGCGACGGCCGATGCCATCCGCCGGCTCGGGCGGACGGAGGGCGTGTTCGCGGAGACCGCCGGCGGGGTGACCGTGGCCGGACTCGAGGCGGCCTATCGATCGGGCGTCATCGGTCCCGACGACGAGGTCGTGGCGCTGATCACCGGCAATGGCGTCAAGACGCCCGATGCCAAGTGGTACGGCCTCGGCGGATCTGCGGACGAGGCGCGAGCCGGGGTCCCGAACCATCCCGGATCCGCCGGCTCCGGCGGCCTCGCCAGCCCGATCGAACCCTCCTACACCGCGTTCGCGCGCGCGGGCCTGGCCTGATGCGTACCCACGGCCGGCGGCCCTGCGGCGCGTCCAGGACTCGCCTGCCATCATCGATCGTGATGATGCGTCCCTCGGTCTTGCCGGGCCGCTGCTCCTGTATCCGGCGGGCCTGAGCCCGGCGGCCAACCCGGTCGTCCTTCGGTCCGCACCCGGCACCTCCGCGCAGTCGCGCACGCCCATATTGGGCCTGGCGCCGCGTCCCTCCCTCCAACTCGAGGTATTCCCGTGTCATCGGTCATCCCCGTTCGCGCCATCGATCCGCGCGGCCAGCGCTTCGGCGCCGGCGCCTCGGCGATCACGCTCGTGCTCGCCATCCTCTTCGACCTACCGCTCATCGCAATCCTCGTCGGCATCGCGCTCGCCGTGAGCGCCGCCCTCGGGACGCGCTGGTTCCTGTTCGGCCGTCCGTGGCCGACGCTCCGGACGCGGCTCCACCTCGGACCGCCGGCATCGACCGAACCCGAACTCGGCCCGCGGTTCGCGCAGGCCCTCGGAGCCACGTTCATCCTGTTCGGGGTCGTGCTGTTCGTGGCCGGGGTCCGGCCAGGGTTCTGGCTCCCGATCGTGGCTGTCGCCGCACTCCAGACGCTCCTTGCCGCGACCGGCTACTGCCTCGGCTGCAAGCTCTACGGCCTGCACTGGTTCCTGCCCGAGCTGTTCGATCGGATCGTTCTGCGGATCCCGGCTGAGCCGCGGACGCGTCTCGAGACCCCTCGCCCCGGCTGACCCATCGTTCCGCTGGGCGGGCGCCTCACGGACGGGGTTCCCGAGTGCCCGACTGATCGCGCGCCTCGGCCCGGGTGCTGGCACCATGGCCGGGTGATTCGCTGGCCTGGTCGTGCGGATACGGATCGATGACCGACACGGCCGACGTCGTGGTGATCGGTGGCGGCGCGATGGGCGCGAGCATCGCCTACCACCTCGCAGCGGCGGGAGCCGGCCGGATCGTCCTGCTCGAGCGGGAAGGTGCACTCGGGCTGGGATCCACGGGCCGCTGTGCCGGCGGCTTCCGTCACCAGTTCACGAGCGAGATCAACGTCCGCCTCTCGCTCGAGAGCGTGCGCATGATCCGCTCGTTCAGCGCGGACCACGACCTGCCGCTCGATGTCCACGTCGAGGGATACCTGTTCCTCGTGCGCTCGGAGGCGGCGTGGCGCGATCATCGAGCGGCAGCGGCCATGCAGCGCTCGCTCGGGGCTCGCGTCGACGAACTCGACGCCGCTGCCGCCGCCCAGCTCATCCCCGGTCTCGCGGTCGAGGGCGTCGTCGGGGCGACGTTCGGGCCGGACGACGGGATCGCCGATCCGTCAGGGCTCACCAACGGCTATGCCACCCTGGCCCGGCGCCTCGGGGTCGAGATCCGGCTGGGATCCACCGTGACGAGGATCCGCGCAGGGTCGGACGGATCGTCCATCCGCGGCGTCGATACGGACCGAGGTGCGGTTGACGCCCCCGTCGTGATCAACGCGGCGGGGGTCTGGGGCGCTGACCTCGCCGCGACCTGCGGGGTGATCCTGCCGGTGCGTCCCGAGCCGCGCCACGTCGTCGTGACCTCGGCGTTCGACGGCCGCCCGGATCGACGGACGCTCGTCATCGACACCGCGACGATGTTCTACTTCCATCGCGAGGGGCAAGGGGTCCTGATGGGCATGCCCGGGCGCGGCGAGACCGTCCCGACCTTCGACACGAGGATCGACGAGCGCTGGATTGCCGAGGAGCTGCTCCCGACCGCGATCTCGATCCTGCCCAACCTCGCCGAGGCGGGCCTCGCCCGCTCCTGGGTGGGCCTCTACGAGATGACGCCGGACCGGCACGCGATCCTCGGGCCGGTCGAGGGGGTCGATGGCCTCTATCTTGCCAATGGTTTCTCGGGCCACGGCTTCCAGCACGCGCCGATCGTCGGCCGGGTCATTGCCGACCTCGTCACGGGCTCGCAGCCGTTGGTGGACGTGTCATCCCTGCGCCTCGAGCGGTTCGCCCGCGGCGAGTTGATCGGCGAATCGCACGTCGTCTGAGCGGCGGCGTCCGGCGGATCCCAGGCCGCCCGGTCCGTCAATGCCCGCGCTCGGCCCTCAATGCGCCGGCGCGCAGCACGAACAGCCACCTTCGACGACCCCGGTGACAGCAGCCGCAGCGTCGCAGCACGGGCCGCCCAGGTCGATGACCGAGAGGGCGGATCGACTCGCCAATGGACCCGCAGCTCGAGAGGGCTCGGTCACGTGCCGCTCGAGGTCGGCCAGGCGCGCGTCGAGCTCGCGAAGGCGAGCCATCCGCGCGGTGACGTCGGCCCGTCGCTCGGCGATCAGCCGCGGAAGCTCCGACCCGGTCGTGGCGCAGTGCCCGGAATGGCACCACGAGGCGAGCTGCGCGGCCTCGTCGAGCGGAAGCTCGAGCCGCCGCAGGTCGATGAGGAGCCGCAGGTGCTCGACATCGGCCATCGTGTACTCCCGGTAGCCGTTGTCCTGGCGAGCCGGGCGGGGGAGCCATCCCTCGCGCTCGTAGAACCGCACCGTATCGGCCGGCACGCCGACCCGTTCCGCCAGTTCCCCGATCTTCATCGTCACACTGAACCTTGGAGTGACTCGAATGTCAAGGGCCTGGACGACGAGATCCGGTCCGCCTCCTCGAACCCTGGCATTGCCGTCGGCCCAGCTTCGAAGATCGCGGCGAGCCGATCGAGCGCGGCAGTTCGTTCCGCCATCGCCCGGTCGATGACCGACGGCTCCGGCACCGTGTCGCTCGCGACGGACCATTGCACGCGGATCCGCGTCCCGTGGTCCACGCGCTCGAGGTCGAGCGTCGCCTCGACCGGACCGATGCCCGGCACCGCGAGCCGCCAGCCAGCGTGCTCGTACGGCTGCCAGTCCACGATCTCCTCGATCATCGCGAGCCTGCCCGAGATGCACTGGCTGGTCGCCCCGACGCCTCGCATGCCACCGACGAGCGCTTCCTCGATCGCGATCGGGCCCTCCCAGTGCGGCCGAAGCACCGGCGAGGTGAGGTACGCCCAGGCCTCGCCCGGCTCGGTCTCGAGGTCCACCGTGAGGTTCAGCACCGGCTGGGTGCCGCCGGCCAGCTGCCGTCGCCGGCTCGCGGAGTGCCACCGCTGCTCCAGGTCGAGCGCATAGGTACGCACGTCGCCCAGGTGCTCGAAGGTCTCGGCTTCTTCGACGAGGGCAAGCACCACGGGATCGAGACCCAACGCCTTGACCGCCTCCTCCGTGAACAGCGCAAACCCATGCGATCGGGAGGCGGCCGCCCCGGTTCCCTTGAGCAGGCGGTGGACCAGGATGACCGACGACCCCGCGAGCTCCTCGCGACCGGCGATGACCGTTCGGACGAAGGATCCATGGTGGACCAGCAGCTTGAGGTCGAGGCGCGGCGCCAGGCCGCACGCCTTGCAGGTGCAGGTCGTCGCTGCTTCGATGCTCCGCAATCGGCGTCGGAATGCGAGATAGGCCGCCTCGAGCGCGTCGACGAGGAGCGCCGGGTCTGCACGTCCGTCCTCCGCGTACAGGAAGGCCGCGTCACCCTCGAGCTTCGTGAGGCGGAATGGCGGCTCGAGACGGCCGACGATCGTTTCGAGGAGGTCCCCGGCGATCGTCGGCGCGTGCTCGATCTCGCCGTTCGCGAGGTAGGCGGTATAGCCCGTCAGGTCGGCAATGACCAGCAGCCCGGTCTCAGCCACCGGTGGCCTGCGATGGCTCGGCGTCGGAGCGCGACTCGAGGATTCGCTTCAGGGCGGTGAGCTCGGCCGCTTCGCCGGAGCGCACTTCGCCGGCCATGAGCGGCTCGATGAGCCGCCTCCAACCGCGAAGGACCATCTTCCCGGCCGACGTCACTCGCGTGCGCCCGCCATCGATCGGCTCGAATCCGAGCCGCGCCTGCCAGTCAAGGGGTCCGCCGGGTTCTGTCCGATATTCCACGGCTCCCTGGTCGAGGGCCGCGACCCGCATCGTGAGCCGCGTCGACATCGGGCCCTTCTTGATCAGGTACCGATATCGACTGTCCACCCGCACCGCGCCGGGGGTCAGCACTTCGATGTCGGCGACATCGCCCATCCATTCGCGGTGGGTCGACGGGTCCACCGCGAACTGGGCGACCTCGGCCTGCGGTCGATCGATGACGACTTCCGAATCGTACGTGATCACGGTTGATCTCCTGCCTCGGGCCGGTCGACGGACCGGCCTCGACGGCATCCTGCACCTTGAAGTCGCTCCAAGGTCAATACCCGAATTTCGGCGCAGGTCGCGGGCGGCGCATGAGAGCGCCATACTCCGCTCGTGAGCAACGAGACGGCCAGCGGCGCGACCAACGCGGCCCCCGGGAGGACTCGCATGGAATCCGACTCGATGGGGTCGATCGACGTTCCGGCGGGTCACTACTGGGGTGCCCAGACCCAACGCAGCCTCCACCACTTCGCGATCAGCCACGACACGATGCCGCCCGGCATCATCCAAGCGTTCGGCGTCCTGAAGCGCGCCGCGGCGGAGGTCAACGGAGCGCTCGGCCTCCTCGCGCCCGTCAAGCGCGATCTGATCGTGCGGGCCGCGGACGAGGTGGCCTCCGGAGCCCTGGCCGCCGAGTTCCCGCTCCGCGTCTGGCAGACCGGCTCGGGCACCCAGTCGAACATGAACGTCAACGAGGTCATCGCCAGCCGTGCGAATGAGCTCGCCACCGGCACGCGCGGCGGCAAGAGCCCCATCCACCCCAACGATGACGTCAACCGCAGCCAGTCGAGCAACGACACGTTCCCGACCGCGCTCCACATGGCCGTGGCCATGGCGATCGTCGAGGACCTGATCCCGAGCGTCCGCGCCGTGCGTGACGCCCTCGATGCCAAGGCATCGACGTTCGCGGCGATCGTCAAGATCGGCCGGACGCACCTTCAGGACGCCGTCCCGCTCACGCTCGGCCAGGAATTCAGCGGCTACGTCGCTCAACTGGACGGTGGCATTGCCCGCCTCGAGGCGGCCCTCCCGGGCCTGTATGAGATCGCGCTCGGCGGCACGGCGGTCGGGACCGGCCTGAACGCCCACCCGGAGTTCGCGGATCGCGTCGCCCGGCGGATCGCGGACCTGACGGGCCTCCCGTTCGTCACGGCCCCGAACAAGTTCCAGGCGCTCGCGGGGCAGGAGGCGACGGTCTTCGCATCGGCGGCCCTCAAGACCCTGGCCACGAGCCTCATGAAGATCGCCAACGACATCCGCTGGCTCGGCTCCGGGCCGCGGGCCGGCCTCGGTGAGCTGATCCTGCCGGAGAATGAGCCCGGCTCCTCGATCATGCCCGGCAAGGTGAACCCGACCCAGTCCGAGATGCTGACGATGGTCTGCGTCCAGGTGTTCGGTTACGACGCGGCCATCACCGTTGCCGGCTCGCAGGGCAACTTCGAATTGAATGTGTTCAAGCCGGTCATCGCGCATGACCTGCTCCACGGGATCGAGCTCCTGACCGATGGCTGCCGCTCCTTCCGCGAGTTCTGTGTGGAAGGCCTCGAGGCCGACATCGTGCGCATCGGGGCCAACGTCAACAGCTCGCTGATGCTCGTCACGGCCCTGGCGCCGTCGATCGGCTACGACAAGGCTGCCGAGATCGCCAAGAAGGCCCACCACGAAGGCACGACCCTCCGAGAGGCGGCCCTGGCGCTCGGTTACCTGAGCGCCGAGGCGTTCGACGCGGCCATCGATCCGGCCGCGATGACGCGACCCGGCTCGGACTGAGTCCCGATCGCGTGTACGGGCTGCGCCTCCTCGCCCGGGTTACGCTCGGCCTCGGCCTCCTGCTCCTCGCCGTCGGCGTCGTCCTGACCGGCGGGTCGGCCGTCGTGGCCGGTGACTGGTGGCTCGCGCGTCAACCCTGGATCGGCATCGGCCTCACGTCGCTGATCTGGGGTCTGGCGGTGATCGGCCTGGTCGGACTGTTGCTGAACGTCATCGAGCCGATCGGCAGGGTGCGGATCCTGGCCATCCCGCCCGCCCTGCTCGTCGTTGTCGTCTGGCTCGTGGCGTACATGGCGCCGCTCAGCGGCGCGTGCTGCGAGCAACCGGAACGCGACATGGCCACGCTCCTGTACTCCCAGCCCCAGGCCCTGGCGCTCCTGATCGTCGGCACGCTGGCAATCCTGCTGCCACTCGCCATCGCCCGACGCCGGCTCGCCGACCGCCGGAAGTGACGCTGCGTCGGGCCGTGATCGGCGGGGCGGTCGCGATCACCCTTCACGGCGCCGGGACCGGGCCCCGACCGCCTACTTCTTCTTGGGCGGCATCGATCGGGTGAATTCGAGGGCCTTGGTCAGCCATCCGTCCACGCCGGCGTCGTCGGCGGCCACATTCGGCGGCAGGACCACGTAGCGGCCCATCGAACGACCGGGCATCGGCTCGAACGCATGCGCGCCCGGGAGTTCGAGGAGTGCCTCGCGGTCCGGCTCCGATACGCGCACCCACCACTCGTCGGCGAACAGGCCCGTCGCCATGTTGCCGTTGATCCAGGCGCAGCGGTAACCGAACATCGGCTTGATGACCACGTCAGGGGCCGCGTGTCGATCGAGGACCGCGTTGAACCGCTCGACCACCTCGGGCGACGTCTTCGTGAACTTCGGCATCTCAGGCACGGCAGGCACTCCCGATCAATGGCACATCCCGCTGCTCGTGTCGGTGAATGTTCCACCCGGGACCGGCACGAACGTCGACTCCCACGAATCATCCGCGAGCGTCAACTTCAGGACACCGAACGTCTGGTCGCTGTGGACGACCGAATTGGGGATCGGCTTGCCAACGGCCCGCAGGCCGCGGCCACCGGTGCCGACCACGATCTCGACGATCCCGATCGGATCGGCCTTTCCGGCCGGCGTCTGGGGGCCGAACCGCTCGTAGTCATGGTCGTGGCCGTTGATCACGAGCTCGGCACCGGCGTCGTAGAGCGCCTGCCAGATCGGCGTCATCGAAACGAAGTTGCCGTGCTCGCCGGAGCTGAAACGCGGGTGATGCCAGATGGCGAGCGCGCACCGCGTCGGATTGGCGGCGAGATCGGCACGGAGCCATTGCTCCTGCGGAGATCCAGCTCGACAGCCACCGACGGTATTGCAGTTGCTGTTGAGGACGTACACGCGCCAGGTGCCGACCTGTCGGGCGTACCAGCCCTCGGATGGATCGCCGGCGGCGGTCCCGAAATACCCGAAGTAGCCCGCGGCGTCCCTGGTCAGGTAGTCGTGATTGCCGATTGCCGGCAGCGTCCGGTCGAGAAAGCGACCCCAGGTCGGCTCGTAGCAGTCACGGAAGTTCGCTGCCGTGCCGTCCTCGTAGGCATTGTCGCCAGCGGTGAAGACCGTTCCCTCGATCCCGGCAATCAGGTCGGCCGTCGCCGAATCGTCCGTGCTCGCACAGGTCGCGATGTCGCCGGCTCCGACCAG
>SCTE01000227.1 GCA_004298915.1 Chloroflexota bacterium
GAACCAACGGCATCGGCTGCAGCAAGCCCACCGGGACGAACCTGGCGCCCTTCTTCATGAGCGAAACGAGTGGCGACGCGCGGTCGTTCCTCGCGGGTGGCGGCTCGGGAGAGCCTGCCGCTCTGGTGCTCATCGGCCATGCGGGCGATGCACGGCAATGGCAATGCACCACCTCGACCCGCGCCGAATGCGCAAACGCATTCGTCGTCGACCGGATCGCCTGGGCTGAGGGCAAGGACATTCCAACGGCCGTTCCGCCGACCGGCGACCAGTACTCGGGCCGGACGATCACGCCCCGGATGACGCTCACGCAGGTCGCGGCCGCGCTCGGGCTCGGCGACGACCTGCTCACCGCCGCGGCGTTCCGGGCCGGCGACATCGCCACGATCGACCCGCGCTGGAACCTCGTCGGCGACAACGTCGTGTGGCTCGTCCGATCGCTCGGGCAGCCCGCCGCGGCGAACGCCGACGGGACCAGCCCCGAGATGGTCTGGCTCCTCGACGACGCCACCGGGACGATCATCGACAGTCACGGCCTCCAGCTCGATGCCGGCTTCCAACCTGCCCGGTTGTGGCCGATGGCCACGGTCCATGGGCTCGAGTGTTGTGCGGGCGGGACCCTTGCCTTCTACCGGGTCGAGTCCAGCGACGGCATGGCGGTCTTCGAGGGCCTCGTGTCCGGCGGTTCATCGGGCGACCAGGATGTCACGACGTTCGGTGGTGGCTACGGCTCACGACCGCTCATCCTGCCCGCCGGTGACTACTCGATCACCGTCTGGCTGGCGAGCTACGACGGTGGCGTGGCGGGCGCCCGGCGCGACGAGTGCTCAACGCGACTCACCCTCGCGCCGCTGAGCGACGTCAGGTTCAACGCCGATTTCGCGCCCAGCCAGGCGTGCACGTTCGTGCCCGTTCCGTAGGGCCGACCCGGTCCATCTCTCCCGTTCGCGTCAGGCAGCGGGCCGCGCCAATCCTCGAGCCGCACCTAGAATGCGATTCGTGGTGCCACGCCGTCCGAGTTGACGAACCCTGCTCGGCCCGATCCAGCCACGACTCCAGGAGCCCGCATGACCGGCCGTTCCACGCCCGCGCCGCACGTTGCCGACAGCCATGATCTGATCCGCGTCCAGGGCGCTCGCGTCAACAACCTCAAGGACGTCAGCGTCCTGATCCCGAAACGCCGCCTGACGGTCTTTACTGGCGTCTCGGGCTCGGGCAAGAGCTCGCTGGTCTTCGACATGATCGCCGCGGAATCGCAGCGGATGATCAACGAGACGTACAGCGCCTTTGTGCAGGGGTTCATGCCGACCCTGGCCCGGCCGGAGGTCGATGTCCTCGATGGGCTGACGACCGCGATCATCGTGGACCAGGAGCGGATGGGCGCGAACACCCGCTCGACGGTCGGGACCGCCACCGATGCCAACGCGATGCTCCGGATCCTGTTCAGCCGTCTCGGGGATCCCCACATCGGGCCGCCGACGGCGTTCTCGTTCAACGTCCCGACGCGGACCGCGAGCGGGGCGATGAATGTGGACAAGGGCAAGGGCGAGCGGATCGTCGTCCGCAACGTCGTCTACCAGGGCGGCATGTGCCCGCGCTGCGAAGGCATGGGCAGCGTCACCGATATCGACCTGACCCAGCTCTACGACGATTCGAAGTCGCTGGCCGAGGGCGCCATCACGATCCCCGGCTACAGCATGGACGGCTGGTACGGCCGGATCTTCATGGGCTCCGGGTTCTTCGATCCCGACAAGCCGATCCGTGCCTATACGAAGACCGAACTCCACGATCTCGTGCACAAGGAGCCGACGAAGATCAAGGTCTCGGGCATCAACCTGACCTATGAAGGGCTGATCCCACGGCTCCAGAAGTCGATGCTGTCGAAGGACGTCGAGACGCTCCAGCCCCACATCCGGGCCTTCGTCGAGCGAGCCGTGACGTTCACCACGTGCCCCGACTGCGGCGGCACGCGGCTCAATCCGATCGCCCTGTCATCGAAGATCAACGGGATCAACATCGCCGAGGCCTGCTCGATGCAGATCAACGACCTCGCCGAGTGGATCCGCGGGGTCGAAGACCCGTCGGTGGCCCCGTTGCTCGAGACGCTGCGCCAGGCGCTCGACTCCTTCGTCGAGATCGGGCTGGGCTACCTCAGCCTCGATCGGCCGACCGGGACGCTGTCGGGCGGAGAGTCCCAGCGAACCAAGATGATCCGCCACCTCGGCTCGTCGCTCACCGACGTGACCTACATCTTCGACGAGCCGACGATCGGGCTGCATCCCCACGACATTGCCCGGATGAACGACCTGCTGCTTCGATTGCGCGACAAGGGCAACACGGTCCTGGTCGTCGAGCACAAGCCCGAGGCGATCGCGATCGCCGAGCACGTGGTTGATCTCGGGCCCGGGGCCGGCAGCGCCGGTGGCGAGGTCGTCTTCGAGGGGACCGTCGAGGAACTCCGACGGAGCGACACGATCACCGGGCGACACCTCGACGATCGCGCAAGCCTGAAGCCGGCCGTGCGGGCCCCGACGGGCGTGCTGGAGGTGCGCGGTGCAAACGCCCACAACCTCAAGGACGTCGACGTCGACATCCCGCTCGGCGTGCTCGTCGTCATCACCGGCGTCGCCGGATCCGGGAAAAGCTCGCTCATCCATGGCTCGGTCTCGGGATGGGACGGCGTGGTGGCGGTGGACCAGACCCCGATCCGCGGCTCGCGGCGCAGCAACCCGGCCACGTACACGGGGCTGCTCGACCCGATCCGCACGGCATTCGCGAAGGCCAATGGCGTGAAGCCCGCGCTGTTCAGCGCGAACTCGGAGGGCGCCTGCCCCACCTGCAACGGGGCCGGCGTCATCTACACGGACCTCGCGATGATGGCCGGCGTCGCCAGCGTCTGCGACGAGTGCGAGGGGAAGCGGTTCCAGGCAGCGGTCCTGGAGTATCACCTCGGTGGACGGGACATCAGCGAGGTCCTCGCCATGTCGGTGACCGAAGCCGAAGCGTTCTTCGGTGCGGGCGAGGCACGAACCCCGGCTGCGCACGCGGTCCTCACCCGGCTTTCCGATGTCGGCCTCGGCTACCTAACGCTCGGCCAGCCGCTGACCACCTTGTCGGGCGGCGAGCGACAGCGGCTCAAGCTCGCGACCCAGATGGCGGAGAAGGGCGATGTCTACGTCCTCGACGAACCGACGACCGGCCTGCACCTCGCGGACGTCGAGCAGTTGCTCGGTCTCCTCGATCGCCTCGTCGACGCCGGCAAGTCCGTGATCGTCATTGCCCACCACCAGGCCGTGATGGCCCACGCCGACTGGATCATCGACCTCGGTCCCGGCGCCGGCCGCGACGGTGGACGGATCATCTTCGAGGGCACGCCCGCGGACCTCGTCGCCGCGCGGTCCACCCTGACGGGTGAGCATCTCGCGGTCTACGTCGGCGCTTGAACGCGGGCGCGGCGCGGGGCGCGGCGCGGGGCGTTGGGCGTGGCGTGGGACGTGGCGCGTGGCGTGGGACGTGGCGCGGACCGAGCGAGCGGCGCGGCGCCCGGCTACGCAGCTGACCGCGGCGTGGTTCTTGCCACCTTCCCATCACCCGGGAGCAAGTCGGTGATTTCGTGACAAGTCGGCCATGGGGCGGGCAGATGTCATGGATCTGGTTTGCGACCGAGCGTGCGACGTCGTCTCGGTGCCGGCAGTCCGGGACGAGCTCCCGCCTGTGTAGAAATTGTCAAGAAGTCGGGAGCGCCTAGGGCCCAGGCTCAGGACCGGGCAGATCGCGTGCCCGGCACATCGTCAACGGACCGGTCCCGCAGGGTCAGGACCCGTCGAGGATTTCCCAGCCACGCTCGATTGCAACGCGACGGAGGATCGGGTCGGGTGCCACGGCGATTGGGCGCAGAGCCAGCTCGAGAAGCGGTATGTCCGCGGCCGTATCGCCGAACGCCGCGAGTACCGGCGCGCCCGCCGCTTGCGCCCTGATGGCGGCAGCCTTCTGCCCACCGGCCTGGACATCATCCGCCAGGCTGCCGGTGGCCACGCCATCGCGTATCCCGAGCGGGGTCCCGAGGGCGAGATCGGCACCCACGCGAGCGGCGAACGCATCGACGATGGGCTGGTAGGCCCCCGACGCCAGGATCAGCTGAACCCCCGGCTCCCGGCCCCGCGCGTCGCGGGATGCCCCGGCCAGGGCATCGATGGCGGGTTGGCGACGGGCCGGCCAGAGATGCTGGTCCACGACCCATTCGCCCATGGCCGTGAGATCCATGGTCGGAACGCCGCGCAGCAGCCTGGCGTGGTTGCGCAGCCAACGGGCGCGAAAGAGCTCCCGGTCGAACAGGCCGGTCCTGGCCAGGCCGATGAGCGGCAGCTGCGTCAGGACGAACCGGCGGGCTGCGCTTGACGGGTGATGGGCGAGGATCCACGCGTGGACACCACGCCAGGTCTCCGCGGTGGACAGCGTCCCGTCCATGTCACTTGCAATGATCGGCGTCGGCACGACCCGAGTATGGTCCGCCGTCCCCACCTGCGCGCGGACGGGCACCCTCGGCCACCGGGACCGAGTACCGTTTCCCCATGAAGCGGATGCTGTTTCGGGGTGGGTCGGTCTTCGACGGGACGGGCGCGGCGCCGGCGCTCGCGGATGTCGTGGTCGAGGACGATCGGATCGTGGACGTCGGGACGGGCCTGGACGGCGACGAAGCGATCGATGCGACCGGGAGAACCGTCCTCCCCGGATTCTTCGATTGCCACGTCCACGTCCTGCTGGACACGATCGATGTCTGGAAGCTCGTCAACCGCCCGTTCAGCTACAACTTCTACGTTGCCGAGCGCAACCTGCGGAGGACGCTCGATGCCGGGATCACCTCGATTCCGGACGCCGGCGGCGCCGACCTCGGGATGAAGCAGGCCGTGGAGGACGGATTGATCGCCGGCCCGCGGATGCAGATCAGCCTCACGATGCTCAGCCAGACCGGCGGCCACGGCGACGACTGGCTGCCGTCGGGCGTCAGCGTGCCGATGCTCAAGGAGCATCCCGGGATCCCGACGAATATCGTCGATGGCCCGGACGAGATGCGACGCAAGGTCCGCGAGCTCCATCGGATGGGCGCGGACGTGGTCAAGGTGGCGACCTCGGGCGGTGTCCTCTCACCGCGGGACAACCCGGCCCACGCCCATTTCCGGCCCGCCGAGCTCGATGTCCTGGTCGAGGAGGCAACGGCTGCCGGCATGTTCGTGATGGCCCACGCCCAGGCGGCGGACGGGATCAAGAACGCGGTCCGGGCCGGGATCCGTTCGATCGAGCACGGCATCTTCCTCGACGATGAGGGGATCGAGCTGATGCAGGCGCGCGGGACCTGGCTTGTGCCCACGCTCGTGGCGCCTCACGGTGTGCTCGAGGCCGCGGCGGCCGGCGCCGCGATCCCCGAATCCATCCTCGACAAGGCGCGCTCGGTCATCGATCGCCACACGGAAGCGGTTCGACACGCCATCGAGGCCGGCGTCCGCGTCGCGATGGGCACCGATTCCGGCGTGACGCCTCACGGCAACAACCTGCGGGAGCTCGATCTCATGCACGAGCTCGGGATGGCGCCGGGCGCAGTACTCGAAGCGACGACGCGGAGCGCCGCCGAACTGCTCGGCGTCGCGGATCAGCGCGGCACCATCGAGCTCGGCAAGCTCGCCGACCTCGTCATCGTCGACGGCGATCCCTACGACTTCGCCACGCTCCGCGAGCGGATCAGTGCCGTCTACCTCGGGGGCCGCCGGGTCGCCTGAGTCGATTCCGACTTCGAATCGAGCGTATCGGCCAGGTAACGATCGTGAAATGCCGCCGGGTCACCGTGCGGTGTTGCGGCATCATCATCGATGAGCCCGACGATACCTTCTGCGGGATCGCTACCTGGCATGTCCCCGCATCCCCTCGTCGCCACCACCGAGAATGACAGCGGAACCCGCCCGCGTTCCTCGGGCCGGACGTCCAGGTGTCCCGACCACCAATCGACGGGGTGCTCAGTAACGCGCTCCAGTTTCAGTCCGGCGCCCAGGAGGGCGGTCACGATCTCGCCGAGGGTCCACGCGCGGGCGAACTTCCATGACTGCTCGTCCTCGGGGATCGACAGCCGGTCGATGTACTCGGGCGCCCAGCCCTTCGAGGCCTCGGTGCCGCCGAAGTAGTCGTAGTCGGTCGCCATCCAGCGGCCGTCCTCGTCGGCATCGAACAACCACTCGGCCGGGTGACCGTCGAAGATCACCAGTCGCCCGGTCGGGGACAGGAGCCGCCGCAGGACGGCGGCCCAGGCATCGAGGTCCTGGAGCCAGATGATCGCGCCACGGCCGGTGTACACGAGGTCGGCGGTGCCATCGAGGTCATGGGGCGTATCGAGGACATCGGCCTCGATCCAGCGTGCCGGGGCGCC